>NZ_JBHSUM010000010.1:0-68996 GCF_042660605.1 Nitratireductor sp. GCM10026969 | reverse complement strand
TACCAATGACGGGCACATCCATGCCGTGTGGGCCCTGCCGGCACGCCTGGCCGGGGCCCGCCAGGTCTGGCATCATCGCGGCGATCCCGAGGCCCGCGGGGTCAACTGGCTGGCGCCGCTGGCGGCGAGCCACATCGTGACGGTTTCCCGCTTTGCAAGGCCACAGCGGCCCCTTGTCGACGTTTCGCGCCGGATTTCCGTCGTTTACAGCCCGTTCGACACGCCGTCGGGGCATGACGACCGGGCCGCCGCGCGCGCCATGCTGGTCGAGACGCTAGGCTGCCCCGGCGAGACGCGTTTCCTCGGCTATTTCGGCCTGCTCATCGAGCGCAAGCGGCCGCTGGCCTTTGTCGAGGCGGTCGCCGCCTATGCGCGGCGCCACCCCGAGGTCCCCGTCATGGGCCTGCTGTTTGGCGTGCCGGGAAGCGAAGCCCCGCATCTGGCCGAGGCGGTCGTCCGGCGAGCCGAAGCGCTCGGCATCGGTGACCGGGTCCGGCTGATGGGCTTTCGCAGCCCGGTGGAGCCGTGGATGCAGGCGATCGATGTCTTGTTGATCCCGGCCGTGCGCGAGCCGTTCGGCAGGACGCTGATCGAGGCGATGTTTCTCGGCACGCCCGTGGTGGCGACCGACGACGGCGGCAATCCGGAAGCCATCGAGCACGGTGTCACCGGCCTTCTCGTGCCCCCGGAGGCGCCGGAACAGTTCGTTGATCCGGTGCATGCGCTCCTGACCGACGATGCATTTCGTGAACGCATCACGAAGGCCGCGCGCGACCGCGCGTTCGCCACCTACGGCGTGGCGACGCACGCACGCAGGCTGACGGCGATCTATCGCGCGGTTCTGAACGGCAGCGAACACACGCGCAGTTTCCGGCGCAGTCCCGACCAAAGGACGGTCCCATGAGGTTCGAAGATATCGATTTCCTGATTATTGGCGCGACCAAGAGCGCCACCACCTGGCTGCAGAGATCGCTTCAGGCCGATCCCACGGTCTCGATGCCTGATCCCGAGCTGCACTATTTCAGCCGTGAGTTCGCCCGGGGCGACGAGTGGTACCTGGCGCAATTTCCGCCCGATGCGCCCGAGCGCGTGGCCGGGGAGAAGTCGAACTCCTACCTGGAGCAGCCGGAGGCGGCCGAGAGGATTGCCCGCAAGGTTCCGGACGCCAAGCTCGTGGTGCAACTGCGCAATCCGGTCGAGCGCGCCTATTCCGACTATTGCATGATGTACCGGCGCGGCGACGTGAGCGGCGATATCGAGCGCTATCTCAATCCGGCCCGGTCGCACGACACGCGCCCGATCAGCGCCGGGCACTACCATCGGCAGCTTCAGGCCTATTTCGACCGGTTTCCGGCCGACCGCATCCTCGTGACCTTGTACGAGACCGCGACGGCCCGTCCGGAGGAGCACCTCGCCGCTGTCAGGCAGTTCCTCAAATTGCCGGGGAACGGTGCGACCGCCGTAGCGCGCGGCAAGGTGAAGGACAAGACCGTCCCGATGCTGAGCCCCACCATGCGCCGCCTGCTGCGCCCGCTCAAACCGGTCGTCGCACCCTTGCGCGAGACGCCACCGTTCCGACGCCTCCACACCGCGCTGGCGAAGGAGATACGTTACCCGGCTTTTCCCGAATCCCTGCGGCAGCGGCTGATCGACCACTACGAACCCGAGATCGCCGCCCTGGGGCAACTGCTGAGCCGGGACTTGTCCCACTGGCTGCACGGCTCGCCCGGGGACGGAGCGGTCTACAGCTGGAAGCCATCGTTGGCGAGCGGCGCGGCAACTGCGCAAAACCGGAAATCCTCGCAGGGCTTTAACTGACGCGCCTTGGGCTTCCCGCTGCTTTGCAGGCGTCTGCATTTCCCCCAAAATACTTGCAGTTACAATAGCTTCGGAAGAGCTGTTCGTTACATGGGGCAGGCCCGCACAAGTTCCCGGAGCCTTCCGAGGCCGAGACGCGGGGCGCGCGGAGATTTTCACCAGGGGCCGGTGGCTGAAAAGCGCCGACGTCCTCTTTTGCTTCATGCTTCGAGGGCCGTCTGAAATGAAAAACGACTTGGTCGCCAAAGGGGCGCATTCGAGAAACGTTCACAAGCTTCCTCTACCGATTCCGCCGATTGCCGGCGGGCCGGGCTTTTATCGCACGATCCGCTCCCGGGTCGATTCCCTCGTAAAGTCAGTCATCCGCAACCGTCATCTTTATGCGGTCGATCTCGGACTAAGCGCACTGGCGCTCGTGCTCGCCATATGGTTGCGGCTCGGTTCGCAGGCTCTTCTGGCAGACACAGCGATCCTTGGCGCCGTAAGCTCGATCACGGTCCTGTTCGTGGCGGTCTGCGCGATCGCCTTTCCCGTCGCCGGCCTCTACAAGCGGAAATGGGAATTCGCTTCGATCCTTGACTACATCGTCCTCGTGCTCGCCGTCCTCTTCGCCTCCGCGATTTTAACAGTCTTCCTGCTCTTCGACGCTGAATCCGACCTCGTGCCGGGTTCGGTGATCGCCATCGAAGTCGTCACGCTCGTGCCGCTCCTGGCGGCCGTCCGGCTCAGCTTCCGGCAGGAGGATCTGAAATTCCGCATACCGGCCGTGCGCACGACGGCGGATCACTCCGGCGCCATGCTGCCGGTGTTGCTCGTCGGTGCCGGTCACGAGGCCGACCTCTATCTGAGGGCCCTGCAGCGCGACCGCAATTGCACCTACTGGCCCGTCGGCTTTCTCGGCAATTTGTCCGCCGAGATCGGCACCATGCTGCGCGGCGTTCCGGTGCTGGGGACGACCGGCGATTTCGAGGCGGTGATGGAAGAACTCGAGGCGCGCGGGCAACGGCCGCGACACCTCATCTTCACTGCTCCGCCGTCTTCCTTCGCCGGCCAGGCGGCCGAACAACTCATCGAGAAGGCAGACAGGATGGGCATGGCGATTTCCCGGCTCAACCCCGTCACCGAGTTGCGCAACACCCGCGTCATGAAGGAATTCGAACTGCGCCCCATCGAGCTGACGGACCTGCTCGAAAGGCCGCAGGCGGCCCTCGACGTCGCTGCCCTGCAACGCTTTATCTGCGGCCGCCGCGTGCTCGTGACGGGTGCCGGCGGTTCGATCGGCAGTGAACTGACCAAGCAGGTGGCTGCCCTGGGGCCGGCGCACCTTGCCGTCGTCGACAATTGCGAGTTCAATCTCTATTCGATCGATCTGGAACTGTCCGAACAATTTGCGGGCGTCCCCCGCAGCGCCCATCTTTGCGACGTGCGCGACCAGCATCGGATCAACGAGGTATTCCTGCGCCACAGACCCGAGCTCGTCTTCCACGCCGCCGCGCTGAAACACGTTCCGATGGTCGAGTTGAATCCCTGTGAAGGCGTGCTGACCAATGTCTGCGGCACCCGCAACGTCGCCGACGCCGTGCGGCGATGCGGCGCGCTCGGCATGGTGCAGATTTCCACCGACAAGGTGGTGAACTCGACCAGCGTGATGGGCGCGACCAAGCGGCTTGCAGAGCTCTATTGCCAGGCGCTCGATCTGGAAGGACTGAACTTGCCCGGCGCCCCCCGTTTCATGACGGTACGCTTCGGCAATGTGCTTGGCTCGAGCGGCTCCCTCGTCCCGCTCTTCAAGCGCCAGTTGGCGCATGGCGGGCCGCTGACGGTCACCCATCCGGAAATGAAACGCTTCTTCATGACCATTCGCGAGGCGGTGGAACTCACGCTCCAGGCTTCCGCCTACGGGCTGGAAAAGGAGCTTGGGCAGGGCGAGATCTTCGTTCTCGACATGGGCGAGCCGATCAGGATCGTCGACATTGCCCGGCGCATGATCCGCCTAGCCGGTTTCACCCCGGATAAGGATATCCATATTCAGATTATCGGCTGCCGTCCGGGCGAAAAGCTGTTCGAGGAGCTTTTCGATGCGAACGAAAAGCGTGTTTCGCCGCCGGTTCCGCGGGTTCTCGGCGCTGTGCCCACCCCGGTGCCCGTCCCGGTTCTAAAGGAGGTCTTCATAAGGCTTCAGGCATGCGCAATGGAAGGCGACACCGATGGTCTCTTTGCCGCCATGCGCACGGTTCTGCCGGGATTTCGCGCAATCCAGTGCGAAGAGCCGGCCGTTGGTCCTCTCACCAAGATGGCGGATGCGCCGTACAGACATGCCGCCAATATGTGAGGCCGGCCGGAGAGCCAGACTTCACTCGGTTTAAAAAGTTCCGTAAGGTATCGTTCCGGCGTAGTCCCATGCGGGAAACCACCGGTTTCGGCCCGCTGGCCGGGAGCGAAACGTGGGGCCGCTTGTCCGAAAGCCGCAGGCGAAGGTTTTCTGGAAACCGCGTGTGGGTCTCCCCGGCTTCCGCCTGCGCGCCGGCTTCGGGATGAGGCGGGTGGCCGGCGGCTCCGCACGATTATCCCATCCGCCTCCAGACACATGCCTTTCAGGTGCGTGTCCCCGCAGATCTCAAGAAGCAGATCCCAAGAAAAAGGCCGACACCGCATCAGCGGCGATGTCGGCCATCAGGCATACCGCGCGGGCGTGGTCACACGGCCTCGACCAGTCGCTCGCGGGCGGCCGCCAGATCGGCGATATGCATGGGGGCACCGGATCGCGACCCGATGCCGGAATAGACGAAGCCGAAGCGCGTCACGTCCTCTTCGGAATAGATGTTGCGCAGGTCCACCAGAACCGGTTGCGCGACGAGCTTCTCGAGCCGCTGCAGATCGAGCGCGCGGAACTGCTCCCACTCGGTGAGAATGCAGATCGCGCTGGCGTTCTCGGCAGCCTCGTAGGGGCTGGCATGAAAGGCGACGTCGGTCCACAAGGCCCGCGCCTGCTCCATGCCCTTGGGGTCGTAGGCGCTGACACGGGCGCCGGCGTCCTGCAGCGCCTGGATGACGGAGATCGACGGCGCCTCGCGCATGTCGTCGGTGTTGGGCTTGAAGGTCAGCCCGAAGATGGCGATCTTCTTGCCACGCACATTGCCGCCGGCGGCCTGGATGATGCGACGCGCCATGGCACGCTTTCGCGAATCGTTGACGGCGATCGTCGTCTCGATGAGGCGCAAGGGGCTGTCGTAGTCCTGGGCAGTCTTGACGAGCGCCATGGTGTCCTTGGGGAAGCAGGAGCCGCCGAAGCCCGGACCCGCATGCAGGAATTTCGAGCCGATGCGGTTGTCGGCGCCGAGTCCCAGCGCCACGTCCTGGACATTGGCGTCCACCTTCTCGCACAAATCCGCGATTTCGTTGATGAAGGTCACCTTCATAGCCAGAAAGGCGTTGGAGGCGTACTTGATGAGCTCGGCCGAACGGCGCGCGGTGAACAGGATCGGCGACTTGTTGAGGAACAGCGGCCGGTAGATCTCCTCCATGACGGCGCGCGCATGCTCGTCCTCCACGCCGATGACGATCCTGTCTGGATGCTTGAAATCCTGGATCGCCGACCCTTCGCGCAGGAACTCCGGATTGGAGGCGACCGAGAAGTCGCGGCTTTGCCGCTCGTCGCGGATGATGCGCTCGACCTCGTCTCCCGTGCCCACGGGGACGGTCGACTTGGTCACGACCACGGTGTTGCCCTGCAGGGCCCGGGCGATCTCGCGCGTCGCGTGGTAGACATAGGAGAGGTCCGCGTGCCCGTCACCGCGCCGCGACGGTGTGCCGACGGCGATGAAGACGGCGTCGGCTTCCTTCACCGGGCCGGTGAGGTCGGTGGTGAAAGACAGGCGGCCGTCGCGCACGTTCTGCGCGGCGATGCCTTCGAGTCCGGGCTCGTAAATCGGCATTTCGCCGCGTCGCAGCCTGTCGATCCTCGCTGCATCCTTGTCGACACAAGTGACCGTGTGGCCGAAATCGGCCAGGCACGCCCCCGTTACGAGTCCGACATAGCCGGAGCCGATCATGACCAGTCTCAAGGCGCTTCTCCAGTTCCCTCGATTGAGCCAATGCTTCGCGGCGCGTGTGGACGCCTGATCCCGCTTCCGCGGCGGCAGCTCTTCACGTGCCCGCAACCATTTGATTTTAGAAAGAAAAACGGAGATGGTGGAGGATTAAAACCCTGACGGGCCATCGCGGCAAAACCGCAGCTTGACGGGCGGAATTCCCGACGGGTGGCACGTGGGATTCGCCGGCAGCCCGGACTGTTTCACCGCTTCCACGGGACGGTAAAAGCGGTTCAGGCACCTGATCTTGCGAAGCAAGTGCCTGCATTTCCGGAATTGTGTTGAAGGGAGACGTGCTGTCGCGGGCTCAGCCGAGGGCGCCGTCGCGTAGGCGGACGAAATAGTCGTCGCCGCCGATCTGTCCGCCCTTGAGCGCCAGTTCCAGCGTGGAGCCGTCGTCGCGATACGCGGTGCAAAGGGGTGAGCCGGGGCTGTCGGGGATGGGGTGGCGTAGTGTCAGGGCGAAGACGTCGAGCTCGGCAAGCGCGTGGCTCGACGTGTCGCCGCCGGCGATCACCACGCGCGGCAGGCTGTAGCGATCGGTCAGGGTTCGCAGCAGCCGGCCGAGCGCACGCCCGACGCGGTCGTGTGATGAAGCGATGTCGCGGGCGACACTGTCGGGGCCGCGCGCAGTATAAAGAAGCGGGCTACGGCCGGATTCCAGAGCCGCGCAGGCCTGATCTCTGGCCTCCGCCAGAGCCGTCTCGGCCCCCTGGCCGGAGGCAAGCGCCTGGAAGTCCACTGGAACGTCCGCAAAGCCGTTGACGCAGGCAATATCGATTTGGCGCGCCGTCGTCGGCGAACAGCTGCCGGAGACGACTGCGATACGGTCGAACTTTTCGAGCGGCGGCGAGGCTTGCGCCGCCAGCGTCTGCCCCGCCTTCCGCCAGGCATGCAACAGCGCATATTCCACGCCCGACGAGCCGACCACGAAGGAGCCGAGATGTTCGCGTTCGCTGTGGAGGAGCAGGCCTGTCCTCTGCTGCGAGGGCGTGTCGTAAACGTCCAGGAGCACGCAGCGGGTTTCCCCGTCGCGCAACCGCCGTAGCGCTTCGATCGCCTGCTCGGTGCTCTCGATCTGCGGGCCGAGCAGCGCCGTCGTCAGTTCGGTCTGCTGGCCGAGGTGGCGCAGGAGGTCGGCTTCCCCCATGGGGGTCGCCGGATGGTCGCGCATGACGGGGTGCCGGTCGAGCCGGTAGACGCCGTCACGATAGCCGACGAAGAGATTGCCGAAAAAGCTGTAGCGGCGCAGCTGCGGGGCGCCGACCACCAGCGCGGTCATCTGCTGGTCGAAGACGGTAAGGCCGATTTCCATCGCGCGACCGACGGAACCCCGCCGTGGCGCGCTGTCGAAAGTCGAGCAGACCTTGTAATGGCAATGATCGGCGCCGAGTCCCTTCAGCCAGCCGAAGATCGCCGGCAGATGCGTGTCCATCCATTCCGGCGTTTGGCTGCGGCTCGTGCCGGCGATGCCGACGGCGCGGCAATCGGCGAACCGGACGGTGCGTGCCGCGTCCGGGATGCCCGTGTAGAGGACCGTCGGCACGCCGTTCGACGACAGCGCCTCCATGACATCCGTGGAACCGGTGAAATCGTCCCCGTAGTAGGACAGGAGCGGCCGATCGGTCATCGTGTCCTGGCTCCGAACAGGTCCAGTGCCTGGCGGAGTTCCTCGTGCTCCGCCGCATGGTCGTCCAGCGCGATGCCGTTCATTGCGGCCTCGGCCGCCTGGCGAAGGCTCTCGACGCCGCCGCGCACACCACCCGGATGCCCCATGATGCCGCCGCCCGCGCAGTAGATGAAGTCGGCGTTGCCAAGCGCAGCATGGGTTTCGGGCATCTGCACAGCCGTCTGGCCGGAAGAGAATACGGGCATGGCGGTGTAATGGGCATCCCCAAAGAGCGGTTCGCCGGTGGCGCGCGCCGAATCGATCACTGATGCGTCGCTCTCGGTGAACTTGTTGGCGATCCCGTTGACATGCAGGTGATCGGCGCCGGCCAGCCGCCAGAACTTCTGCCAGGCGCGGAAGCCGATCCCGATATGCGGCGAGCGGGAATAGAGGCCCCAGCCATTGCGGTGGCAGTGCAGGGGCAATTCGCAATGCGCGCGTATAGCCGCCAGCCCGGCGAGCCCGACGGAGAGAAGGCTGACCATCACGCAGGTGCCGCCGGCATCGCGGACGATATCAGCATTGCGTTTCATTTCATCAACTTCACCGGTGATATTGAACGCATACATCACCTTCTTGCCGGTGCGTTCGGCATGGTCGTTGAGTGCGCGCATCACGTGGCGCACGCGTTCGGCGAGAGGGCAGTGCGGACCGTTGCCCTGTAGTTCGTCGTCCTTGATGAAATCGATACCGCCTTCGGCCAGTTCCTTGGCGAGCGCGGCCGTCTCCTCCGGCGACAGTCCGACGCTCGGCTTGATGATCGTACCGATCATCGGCCGCTGCTCCACCCCGGCCAGCCGACGCGTGCCGGCAACGCCGAAGGCGGGACCCGGATAGGCGCGGGCGAAGGCCGGGGGAAAGGTGATGTCGGTGAGGCGCAGGGCTGAGACCTCCGCCAACTCGAAGAGATTGCCGGCGACGGTTGCCAGCGTGTTGGTAAGCGAGGCTCCCATGTTCTCGAGCGGCCAGGAGAGCACCATCTCTCCGCGGTGAAAGCGTGCCCCCGCATGGCGGCAGGGCAGTCCCGGCGCCGACAGGACCGTGCGTTCGACGATCTCCTCGATGCGGGCGCCGGAACGCGCGCGCAAGCTGTCGGTCTCGCCGGGCAGCTTGAGGAAGGTTCCCGAGGATTGCTCGCCGGCAATGACCGTCGCCGCGCGCTCCAGCCCCAGCGGGCTCTCCAGTTCATAGCGGGCGAAAAGCCGTTCTTCGACCATGGGGCTCCTCTCTCAAGCTGGTTGTTGATTTCGCAATATCATCTCATCATACCAGTTGACAAGGTGATGATCTTGCCTAGGATCGGCGGCGAAGAAGGGGAGAGTTCATGAAGATCGCGCTTGTCGGGGCTGGTGGAAAAATGGGTGTGCGCCTGTCGCGCAACCTCAAGGGGTCGCGCTACTCGGTGGCGCATGTCGAGGTCAGCGAGGCGGGACGT
Source organism: Nitratireductor sp. GCM10026969 (assembly GCF_042660605.1). Taxonomy (NCBI): domain Bacteria; kingdom Pseudomonadati; phylum Pseudomonadota; class Alphaproteobacteria; order Hyphomicrobiales; family Phyllobacteriaceae; genus Nitratireductor; species Nitratireductor sp. GCM10026969. Next base: position 59,983 of record NZ_JBHSUM010000010.1, on the reverse strand, counting down.
CGGCGCCTGAAGGATGAAGTCGGCGCGGACTGTCTGGCACTGGAAGAGGCGCTTGATGGCGCGCGCGCCGTCATTCTGGCCGTGCCCGATACGGCGATCCGGAAGGTTGCGGAAGGGCTGATCGACAAGGTAGCCCCGGGGACGATGCTGATCGCGCTCGATGCTGCCGCACCTTTCGCCGGTCATCTTCCCGAGCGCGAGGATGTCACCTTTTTCGTCACGCATCCCTGCCACCCGCCCATTTTCAACGATGAGACGGAGATGGCAGCCAGGCAAGACCATTTCGGCGGCATTGCGGCCAAGCAGGCCATCGTCAGCGCCCTTATGCAGGGGCCGGAGGAGGATTTTGCGGTCGGAGAGGAGATCGCAAAAACGATCTTCAAGCCCATCCTTCGCTCCCACCGGGTAACGGTCGAGCAGATGGCGCTGCTCGAACCCGGCCTGTCGGAGACCGTCTGCGCCACGCTTCTGGTGGTGATGAAGGAGGCCATGGACGAGGTCGTTCGGCGCGGCGTCGAACCCACGGCCGCGCGCGATTTCCTGCTCGGCCATCTCAACGTTCTGGGTGCCGTCGTCATGGGCGAGGTGGACGGCGTTTTCTCGGACGCCTGCAACAAGGCGATCGCCAACGGCAAACCGCGGCTGATGCGCGACGACTGGCTCGGCGTATTCGAGCCGGAGGAGATCGCCGAAAGCATCCGCCGCATCACCTGACGGCAGCCCGCCTGTCCGGCCGGTGGAGCGGCATTCGAAAATTGATTGGAAGTCGAACAAGGGAGGAACTTATGGATTTCAAACGCAGAACCCTGCTTGCGGGCGCGGCCGTCGCCGTGTCTCTGGCCTATTCCGGCAGTGCCTGGGCGGCCGACCTGATGGCCATCATCACGCCGTCTCACGACAACCCCTTCTTCAAGGCGGAGGCGGTTGCCGCGGAAAAGAAGGCGCAGGAACTCGGCTACGACACACTTGTGCTCGTCCATGACGACGACCCGAACAAGCAGAGCGAGATGTTCGATACGGCGATCGCCCGCGGGGCAAAGGCGATCATTCTCGACAATGCCGGGGCGGACGCGACGGTGGCGCCAGTGCGCCGTGCCAAGGAAGCCGGAATTCCTTCCTTCCTGATCGACCGGGAGATCAAGGAAACGGGCATCGCCGTCTCGCAGATCGTTTCCAACAACTATCAGGGCGCACAGCTCGGTGCGGAGGAGTTCGTCCGGCTGATGGGCGAGGAAGGCAAGTATGCCGAGCTGTTGGGGCGTGAGGCCGATACGAATGCCGGCATCCGCTCCGCCGGCTACCATGATGTCATCGACCAGTATCCGGACATGGAGATGGTGGCGCAGCAGTCCGCCAACTGGAGCCAGACGGAAGCCTACGAGAAGATGGAGACCATCCTCCAGGCCAATCCGGACATCAAGGGCGTCATTTCCGGCAACGACACCATGGCCATGGGTGCCTGGGCGGCGCTCAAGGCGGCGGGACGCGAGGACGTCATCCTCGTCGGTTTCGACGGTAGCAACGACGTGCGCGACTCGATCCTCGAGGGCGGTATCAAGGCGACCGTTCTCCAGCCGGCCTACCGGCAGGCGGAACTGGCGGTCGAGCAGGCGGACCAGTATCTCAAGACGGGTTCGACCGGCCAGGACGAGAAGCAACTGATGGATTGCATTCTGATCACCTCGGAGAACGCCGGTCAGCTCGACAACTTCCGTCTGCAGTAGCCGCCAAGGGGTTATCCCGGCCTCTCCGGTCCGCGGACCTCAGCGAACGAGGACCCGCGACCGGGGAGGCGCGGACAACTCCGTTTCACGTTCACGTCGAGGAGGCGACCGTATGGTTCGCACTGCGTTCCCGACGCTTTGCCTGATTGTCGCCGTCGGCGGGCTCGTCGGCTGCAAGCTGGTGAAGAACACGGATGATCCCGCCGGCGAAGGGGGCATGGTCTCCAGCGCGCCGGACGGCAACATGACAAAGATGGTGGAGGAGATCTGGCAGCCCCGGGTTCTGCCCTATCTCCAGGAAAACGCGACCGACTTCGCCACCCTCGGTCCCGCCATCGAGGCCGACCTGGATGCGGCCGGCGAGGCCCATGGCTACAGGCCGACGAGCGAAGGCACCCCGTGGAACTTCGCGACCCTCGTCACGGGCACCGTCATTGCCGCCGAAACCGACACGCGCGCCGCCACGGCCGATGTCGACGTCGACGGTGACGGCACGGCCGATGCCGTCCTGCAGCTCGGCCCCGTCATTCGCGGCACGGCGCTGCGCGACGTGCTGGCCTTTGTCGATTTCTCCTCCTTCACCGACCAGATCGAGTTCGCCCAGCTCTCGAGGGCGTTGAACACGAAGGCCTACGAGACGGCGCTCGAAAGCCTTTCTCGCGAGGGTCTGGTTGGGCGGAAAGTCGAGGCATTGGGTGCGTTCACCGTTCGCGGCAAGGGCGGCGCCGTGCTGGTGACGCCGGTCGAAATCGCGTTGGACGAACAATGAGCGAAGAACACCAGATCGGTCTTTCCGTGCGCGGTGCCAGAAAGGTCTATCCCGGCACGCTGGCGCTCGACGACGTCGACTTCGACGTGCGGCTGGGGGCCGTCAACGTGCTGGTGGGCGAGAACGGGGCCGGCAAGTCCACGTTGATGAAGATCATCGCCGGGGTGGAGCAGCTCACGGCGGGCGAAATCCGCATGAACGGCGAGCCGGTCACCTTCGCCGACACGCGCGCGGCGGCCCGCCACGGCATCGGCATCGTCTTCCAGGAACTCAATCTGTTCCCGAACATGACCGTCGCCGAGAACATCTTCATCGCGCGGGAGAAGACCCGCGGCCTGGTAGATATCCGGGCCGAGGATCAGCGCCGGGCCGCGGCCGCGCTGATGAAACGGCTCGAGCACGATATTCCGCCCGACGCGCTGGTCGGCGAATTGCGCATCGGCGAGCAGCAGATCGTGGAGATCGCCAAGGCGCTCGCCCAGGACGCGCGCATCCTGATCATGGACGAGCCGACCTCGGCTCTGAGTGCCTCGGAGGTCGAGATCCTGTTCCGCGTGATCACTGACCTCAAGAAGCGCGGCGTCGGCATCGTCTACATCTCGCACCGGCTGGAAGAGCTGATCCGCATCGGCGACTACATCACGGTGCTGCGCGACGGCCGGATTACCGGTGCGCGCAGCATGAACGGGGTCGACGTCGACTGGATCGTGCGCAGCATGATCGGCGCTTCCTCGAAGGACTACGCACGGGTGGAGGACCATGCGTTCGGCCCCGAGCTTTTCCGGGCGGAAGATATCTGCCTGCCGCGCAAGAGCGGCGGCTACGCCGTCGATCACGTTTCGCTGTCCTTGAGGGGCGGGGAGATCGTCGGCATCTACGGTCTGATGGGGGCAGGGCGCTCGGAACTCTTCGAGTGCATCATGGCGCAGCATCGGCATGCGACCGGCAGGTTCTACGTCGAAGGAAAGCTCCTTGACGAACCGGACGTCGCCGGGCGCATCGCGCGCGGGCTCGCCTTGATCCCCGAGGACCGCAAGGCCGAGGGGCTGGTACAGATCCTGTCCATCCGCGAAAACATGTCGCTGTCCAGCCTGGGTGCCTTTGCGCGCGGCTTCCATCTCAGCCTCAAGCGCGAGCGTGAGGGAGTTCTGTCGTTCGTGCGCGATCTGGCCATCAAGATCGCCAGTCCGGAAAACCCGGTCAGTTCCCTTTCGGGCGGCAATCAGCAGAAGGTGGTGATCGGCAAGGCGCTGATGACGCGGCCGAAGATCCTGCTTATGGACGAGCCGAGCCGCGGCATCGACGTCGGTGCAAAGGCCGAGGTCTTTCGCATGATGCGGCGGCTGGCGGCGGAAGGGCTCGGCATTCTTTTCGTCACATCGGACCTGGAAGAAGTGATGGCTCTGTCCGACCGCATCATCGTGATGTCGAACGGCCGCATCACTGGAGAATTCGATCCCGCGCAGGCGGACGAAGCGCAGATCGTCGCCGCGTCCGCCGTCGGCCACGCGCCCGCGGGCCATGAGGAGGAAAGCCGAACATGACGACCAATGCCGCAGCGCTGAGCGCTCCGGGCCAGTCCCAGCCGTTGATCCTGCTGCTGTTGAAGCTCAGAACCTTCATCGCGCTGATCGCCGTCTTCACCTTCTTCGCCTTTGCCGCGCCGAACTTCCTCAGCACGGCGAACATGGTCATCATGTCCAAGCATGTGGCGTTGAACGCCTTTCTGGCGATCGGAATGACCTTTGTCATCATCACCGGCGGCATCGATCTGTCGGTGGGCTCGATTGTCGGGCTTTGCGGCATGGTGGCCGGCTGGCTGATCCTCAACGGCATCGACCTCGGCATCGGCTATACGCTCTATTTCAACCTCTTCGAGATCATCCTCATCACGCTGCTCGTCGGCACCCTGTTCGGGGCGATCAACGGACTGCTGGTGACGAAGCTCAACGTCGCCCCGTTCATCGCCACGCTTGGAACGCTCTATGTCGCGCGCGGTCTGGCACTCCTGTCCTCGGACGGCGAAACCTTCCCCAATCTGACCGGCAATCCGGAATACGGCTCGACGGGCTTTTATCTCATAGGCTCGGGCTCGTTTCTGGGCGTGCCGGTCTCCATCTGGATTCTTATCGCAGTGGGATGCGGCGCCGCCTATCTCGCCGGCCGCACGCCGCTCGGCCGGTACATCTATGCCGTCGGCGGCAATGAACGGGCGGCGGCATTGTCGGGCGTGAAGGTGAACCGGGTCAAGCTGTTCGTCTACATGTTTTCGGGGTTCTGCGCCGCGATTGTGGGTCTTATCATTTCCTCGCAGCTCGTCGCGGCGCACCCGGCCACCGGCGAGACCTTCGAGCTGAACGCCATCGCGGCGGCCGTTCTGGGCGGCACGTCCATGTCCGGCGGGCGCGGGCGCATCGGCGGCACCATCATCGGGGCGTTCGTCATCGGGATCCTGTCGGACGGGCTGGTCATGATGGGCGTGAGCTCGTTCTGGCAGACGGTCATCAAGGGCCTGGTGATCATCGCCGCGGTCGTGGTTGACCAGGCACAGCAGCGGCTGCAGGCCCGCGTCGCTCTGCAGCAGCAGGCGGCGCTAGGGCGATAAGGGAGGTTACATGAGAAAAGGTGCATTGATCGGTTGCGGGTTCTTTGCACAGAACCATCTGCACGCCTGGCGTGACGTCGATGGTGCTGAAATCGTCGCCCTTTGCGATCGTGACCGGACGCGGCTTGAGGAGACGGCGCGCCGTTTCGGGATCGAGCGGGTCTATACCGACGCAGACGCCATGCTCGCGGCCGAGGATCTGGATTTCGTCGACATCGCCACCACGGTGGAGACGCACCGGCCCCTGGTCGAACTGTCGGCTTCCAGGGGCCGCCACATCGTCTGCCAGAAACCGTTCGCCGCCAACCTCGACGATGCGCGCAGCATGGTGAGCGCCGCCGAAAGGGCCGGCGTCATGCTCATGGTGCACGAGAATTTTCGCTGGCAATCGGCCCTCCGCGCGGCAAGGACGGAGATCGACAAGGGCGCCATCGGCACCCCCTTCTGGGGGCGCGTCAGCTTCCGTTCCGCCTACGACGTCTACAAGGCGCAGCCCTATCTGGCGACGGACGAACGCTTCATCATCCAGGACCTCGGCATCCATATCCTTGATGTTGCACGCTTCCTCTTCGGCGATGTGGCCACGATCTGCGCCAGTACGCGGCGGGTGAACCCGAGGATCCGCGCCGAGGACGTGGCGACGATGATGCTGGTGCACCGGGGCGGCGTCACCAGCGTTGTCGACTGCAGCTATGCGAGCGAACTGCCGCGGGAGAACTTTCCCGAAACGCTTCTCGAGATCGACGGAAGCGAGGGCACGCTGCGCCTGTCTGCCGGCTACCGCATGGTCGTGCACAACGGCGGAGGAACAGTGGACAAGGACGTGTCGCCCCCCGTCCTGGCCTGGGCGGAGCGTCCCTGGCACGGCATCCAGGAAAGCGTCTTCAACATAGAGCGCCACTTCATCGAATGCCTCGAATCCGGCCGGGCGCCGGAAACCTCCGGCCGCGATAATCTCGAAACACTGGCCCTCGTCGAAGCGGCCTACCGCTCCGCCGCGGAAGGCAGCCGGTCGATCGCGATGGCGGAGTTTGCGTGATGGCTCCGGAAGCGGAAGAAGCGCTCAGGCTGTATGGCACGGCAGTACCGCCGACACCCTGCAGGATATTGCGCGCCGGGCCGCTCGAAGCGCGCCTCGAGGGCGGCAATTTGCGCTATCTCCGCTATGACGGCCACGAGGTGCTGCGCGCCGCCTCCTATGTCGTGCGGGACCGGGACTGGGGCACGCTCCAGCCCGAAATCGACATCACCACGGTCGAGGAGAACGAGGACGGTTTCCGCGCCACCTATCGCGGCATCTGCGTGAATGGCGGTGCACGGCTCGCCTACAGTGCAGAGATCCGCGGCACGGCCGACGGCCGGCTGCGTTTTTCCGTCGATGCGGTGCCGGAGGGCGACTTCGAGACCAACCGGTGCGGCTTCAACGTGCTGCACCCGATTACGGGTCTTGCCGGCGCTCCCATCACGGTGGAGCATTGCGACGGGTCGGTGGAAAACACCGTCTTTCCAGAGCTGATCGATCCGTGGCAGCTCTTCAAGTCGATCCGCGCCATCACCCACGAGCCAGCGCCCCATCTTAAGGCGACGTGCCGCATGGAGGGGGACGTGTTCGAGATGGAGGACCAGCGCAACTGGTCCGACGCCTCCTACAAGACCTATGTGCGGCCGCTGGAGCTGCCTTGGCCATATACGCTGCACTCGGGCGTGAAGAACAGCCAGAGCGTCGAGGTCGTCGTCGCGGCCAAGCGGGACACGCCGGCGCCCGTCCACCGTTCGCCGCGCGACGCGCCCGTGCGCATAGACCTCGGCGGCACGTCGCACCGGCGCTTCCCCGACGTCGGACTCGTGATCGCGCCGGAGGAGGTGAGGGACGCGCTCTCCCGTCTCGAGCAGCTCCGTGCGGTCGGACCGCAGGCGATCCTCTGCCATTTCGATCCGACCGCAAGCCACGGACCCGAGGCGCTGGCGGACTTCGCCGCTTTGCAACAGGCTTATCCGGCGCGCTACGAGCTGGAATACGTGGCGGTCTGCGCGGGCGATCTGGACGCTGAGATGCAGACGCTGGCGCGGCAGGTGCGCGAGGTGCGGCTGGCATTCTCATCCATTGCCGTGTGCCCGGCAGTCGATCGCCAGTCGACGCCGCCGGGCAGCGCCTGGCCGGACTGTCCGCCCCTGGAGGCGGTCTACGCGGCGGCGCGGAAGGCCTTTCCAGGCCTCCCGCTCGGCGGCGGGATGTTCAGCTATTTCACGGAGCTGAACCGCAAGCGGCCACCCGTAGACATGCTCGATTTCGTCACCCACGCCACCAACCCGATCGTCCATGCCGCCGACGACGAAAGCGTGATGGAGACACTTGAGACGCTGCCGCACATCACGCGCTCGGTCCGAGCGATCATCGGCGCCGGCAAGCGCTATCGCCTCGGTCCTTCCACCATTGCCATGCGGCAGAACCCTTACGGCAGCCGCACCTTTGCGAACCCGAACGCCGAGAGACTCTGTATGGCCGACGACGACCCGCGCCAGCGCGGCCTGTTCGCCGCCGCCTGGACGGTCGGCTATGCGGCAGCCATCGCACCGGCGGGGATCGAGCGCTGGGTGCCGGCCGGTTTTACCGGACCCCGAGGGCTGATCGACCGGCGGTCGGGCGCACTTCTTCCGGTTGGGCAGGCGGTTGCCGATCTTGCCCGTTGCGCCGGGGCGCCGCTGATCGATTGTCGCACCGCGAGTGGGCGGGTCGCGGCCATCGCCGCCAAGGCGGAGACGGGTCCGGCCGTTGTCGTGGCCAATCTGACGCCGCAACCGACCACAGTGGACTTTGGCCCCACGCACGAACTTGCGGCCTTTGAAACGCGTGTTTTCCGTTAGCGAGGGTGTCGGAGTCCGCGTAAATTCGATAGGTGGAGGTTCGAAGCGCTTTGTTTGAATGAAACCGACAGGCTGACGAAACAGGATGCCGGGTGAATCGACGCGAAGCATGAGCTCGATGGATAGATGGAACGGCTTGAACGCCGAAGATAGCAAGATCGTACGGCGCAAGCTGTCGGACCAGGTTCTGGAGCGGCTGCGCGAGATGATCGTGCGCGGCGAGCTGGGGCCCGGTGATCTCATGCCGTCGGAGCGTGAGCTCATGGAGCGTTTCGGCGTTGGCCGTCCCGCCGTCCGGGAGGCCATGCAGTCCATGCATACGCTGGGGCTGATCACGATTTCGCATGGCGAGCGGGCGCGCGTCAGCGAGCTTTCGGCCGACATGATGTTCCGGCAGATGGATATGGTGGCACGCATGCTCCTGTCGGCATCGCCCGACAATCTGGAACATCTGAAGGAGGCGCGCCGCCTGTTCGAGCTCGGCATGATCCGCATCGCCACGGAACGGGCGCAACCGGCCGACATCGAAGACCTGAAGCGGCTGGTTAAGGAGCAGAGGTCCAGGCTCGGCGACGCGGCGGCCTTCATAAAGGCCGACATGGCCTTCCATCGCAGGATCGCCAGCCTGTCCGACAACCCCATCTTCGCGGCGATCAGCGACGCCATGTTGAACTGGCTTTTCAACTATCACACGGACCTTCTCTTCTGGTCCGGTCAGGAGAACGTGACGCTGAGCGAGCACGAGGAGATCGTCGCCTGCATTGAAGAGGGGGACCCCGAGCAGGCGGCCGCGGCGATGCGCTCGCATCTCGACCGCTCCGCCGACCTCTACAGATATCACGACTGACACGATTCAAGTGGCGCGTCGCGGCGACCGAGCCTCGTCCTGGCAGAAGACCGTGGGCTTGCGCCGTCAGTCAAGCATATTCATCAGGATATGGAAGGCGGCGTCGATGTCGGCGCGGATGGCGGCCTGTACGGCCTCGGCGTCGCGATTGGCGAGCGCGGCAAACATCGCCTGGTGGTGCTCGTTGGCCGTCGAATAGTTTCCCGAATCGTCGAGCATGTTGAAATAGGGGCTGATCTGCAGCCACAGATTCTCGATGATCTTCAGGATGTTTTCCGAGCCGGCCGCGCGGTAGATGGCGAAATGGAAGGTGTAGTTGGCGCGCAGATAGGCCTTCACGTCGCCTGCCGCGTTGGCGCTTTCGAGGGCGTCCAGATGCTGGCGCAAGACGGCAAGGCCATCAGCGTCGATACGTTCGGCCGCCCAGCCTGCGGCGATGGGTTCGATGGCGCTGCGCACGTTCCTGAGATCGGTCAGGCGGGCGCGGCTGAGCGCCGGGATGCCGATGGAGCGGCCTGAAACGACCGTCAGCGCATTGGCGGCGGTGAGCCGTCTCAGCGCCTCGCGCACCGGCATCGGGCTTACGCCGAAGGCATCGGCCAGGCTCTGAATGGTGACGGTCTCGCCCGGAACGATGCTGCCGTCGAGAATCAGTTCCGTGATGTAGCGGTGGACCCGGTCCTGCAGGGTCTCCCGGGACAGGGGCGTGATCTCCACGCCCGCCTTCTTGAACACCACTCCAGCCCCTCTTCGTGTCTGCCTTCCGGCCGGTCGCCGCCTTTCCGATGCAGGCTTTCGCCGTGCGCAGTCAAGGTTTTCCCACTTCCTCTGATCAAGTTTTCCATCATTGATCTTTGATCAAAAGATGCTACGGTCAGAAACCGCGAATGGCAAGGCCCGTTCAAAGGCCGAAGGGAGGCCGTTCGCAGGATCAAATCAGGGAGGACACGACATGGATTTCGCATCGATCGCCAGACGACTCGCTCTGCTGGCGGGGACGGCGGCTGCGGCCCTCGGCGTCGCCGGAGCCCAGGCCCAGGAGGAAAAGCACAAGATTTTCCTCAGCATGAGCTACATCGGCAATGATTGGCAGGCTGAAGCCGCCAACATGATCAAGGCCATGGCCGCGCATCCGGATTATGCCGACAGGGTGGACCTCCAGGTGCAGGTGGCCGGCCCCAACGCGCAGCGTCAGATCCAGCAGATCAATGCCATGGTGCAGGCCGGCGCCGACGCCATCCTCGTCTTTCCCATTTCCCCAACGGCCCTCAACCAGGTGGTCAAGAACGCCTGCGACAAGGGCGTGAAGGTCTTCGCCTATGACGGCGAGATCACCGAGCCTTGCGCCTACAACATCACGATCGACCAGGAGGAAGCCGGCCGCGTGACCGCAAACTGGCTGGTGGACGAGCTCGGCGGCGAGGGCAATATCATTGCCGTGACCGGGGTGCCCGGCACCTCCGTCGACGAGCAGCGTACCAGGGCGGCAAAGGAGGTGTTCGCCGAGCATCCCAATATCAACATCGTCGGCGAGGCCGTCGGTATGTGGAGCCAGGCCGTCGCCCGCACGGAACTGTCAAAGATCCTTTCCACCCGCAACTGGGACGAAATCGACGGATTGTGGATGCAGGTCGGCTGCTTCACCGCCAACGCCATGCAGCTCGAGGCGGGCAGGGCGCCCGAGGACCTGCTGCCGTGCGCCGGCGAAGGCTCCAATGGCGGTCGCATCCAGATGCTGCCGCCCGACACCGAGGTGGAAGGTGCCTCGATGCCCTATGCGCCGCTGGGCGCGCCGCGCATCTCCTATGCCTCTCCGCCTTATTCCGGTGCGCTCGCCCTGAAGCTCGCGGTCGCCGCCCTCGAGGGAGAGGACGTGCCGAAGCGCACGACGCTGCCGCTGCCCGTCGTCACCAACGAGACCATTGAGCTCTGTGAGGAAGGAAGCTGGAAGGAGATGAAGGAGGGCTGCAACGCCTTCAAGCCGGCGCTCGTCTCGAACCCGGGCTGGTTCGCCTCGATCTTCTCGGAAAAAACACCGGAGATCGGCCTCAACGCCGCTCTGGTCGGCCAGCCCGAGGAATAATCGCCGCAGGGATGGACGACCATCCCGTGCCTGGGATGGGACGGGTGCGCATGCGCCCGTCCCGGAAAAGCGGACAGGACGAATGAGCGAGGCGAAACGGGTGGCGGTCGACGTCGCCGATATCCACAAGGCCTTCGGCGCCACGAAAGCCGTCGACGGTGTCTCCTTCGAGATCGCCGAAGGCAGTGTTCATGCGCTGCTCGGGGAAAACGGAGCCGGCAAATCGACAGTCGTCAAGCTGCTCTCCGGGCTTCTGCGGCCTGACCGGGGGCGCATCGAGATCTGCGGCAAGAAGGTGGCGTTGAACAGCCCGCGGGTGGCCCATCGCCACGGCGTCCAGACCGCGTTCCAGGAAATGACCCTGGTGCCGGATCTCAGCGTGCTGGACAACATGCTGATGCCCTATGCGCCGATGGGCGCGACCGGCCTGATCCGCCGCGCGGCGGCACGGCGGGACGTTCGCCGCCATTTCGAGGAGCTGGGCCTTGCGGTCGATCTCGACACGCGCGCCGATACGCTGGATCTCGCGGTCCAGCAGAAGATCGAGATCGCGCGGGCGATTTACCGCAAGCCGCGCATCCTGCTCCTGGACGAGCCGACCTCCACGCTCGCCGGCAGCGACGTGGACTGGTTGGCTGATATCATTGCACGGTTGAAGGCGGACGGTACGACGATCGTCTTCATCACTCATCGCATGCGCGAGGTCCGCGCCTTCTGCGATACGCTGACCATCCTGCGCAACGGCCGGCACATTGTCACGAGCCCGGTCGATGCGATCACAGACGCGCAGGTGATCGAGAATATCATCGGCCGCAGCATGGCGCAGACCTTTCCCGCCCGACCCGACACGCAAAAGACGGGCGAGGCCGTGCTCGGCGTGCGGCAGCTCAAGGCCGGCGCCAAGCTCCGCGACGTCAGCTTCGACCTTCACCGCGGCGAAATCCTCGGCGTCGCCGGCCTGCAGGGGATGGGACAGCTCGACCTCTTCCTGGCCTGCTACGGTATGGAGCGGGTGGACGGCGGCGAGATCCTGGTGGACGGGCGAAAGGTCTCCTTCGCCTCGCCGGCCGATGCCATCCGGCCCAACATCGCCATCGGCCTGGTGCCGGAGGACCGCAAGACCGAGGGCCTGTTTCTCAAATTGAATGGCAGGACCAACGCGTCCCTTCCGGTGATCGACCGCTTCACCAGCCGCGGCTTCATCCGCAAGGATGCGGAAACCCAGGCCGTCCGGTCCGCCTTTTCGACCGTCGAGGTGGACGAGCGGGCGCTGTGGACACCGGCCGGGGCGTTTTCCGGCGGCAACCAGCAGAAGATCGCAATTGCCAAATGGCTGGTGGCCGAGAGCCGCATCCTGCTCCTCTTCGATCCCACCCGCGGTATCGACGTCGGCACCAAACACGAGCTTTACCAGATGATGCGCAACTATGTGGAGGCGGGTGGCTCGATCCTCCTGCACTCGACCGAGATCCCGGAACTTGTCCACCTTAGTGACCGGGTGCTGGTGCTTTACGACGGGCGTGTGGCCGCCGAGCTCTCCGCAGGGGATTTGTCGGAAGGCGCGATCATGCGCCCCGCCCTGGGTCATGACGCCGTGGCCAGGGAGGCGGCCGAATGAGCAGCGCCACAATTCCTTCGCCCGGCGGAAGGGCGACCATTGCCCGGTTGGGCGCGGACAATAGGGGGGTGCTGATTGCATTCTTCGTCTTCCTGGCGCTTTTGGGCCTCGTCAATTTCGTCAGCAGCGGACCGCTCACCTATTTCGACATTTCCTTCCTGTCGAGCGGCGGCGCCACGCTGGCGCTGGCCTCGGTCGGCCAGACCCTCGTGATCCTGTCCGGCGGCTTCGATCTGTCGGCAGGCGCGGTGATCTCGCTGGTCAATGTCGTGCTCGCCCAGAGCATGGACCCGATGACGACCGGCCCGAGCGTCGTTCTGTGGACGCTTGCAGGCATCGGAATCGGCATGCTGACCGGCGCCTTCAACGGCTTCTTCGTCGCCGTTCTGCGGCTCCAGCCCATCGTCGTCACGCTGTCGACCATGTTCATCCTCCAGGGTATCACGCTGCTCGTCATGGACAAGCCCGGCGGCTTCGTCTCGCCCGACCTCGGCGCCTTCTATCTGGGCGATGCGATCCCCGGTTTTCTGCCCATGCCGGTGGCGCTGATCCTGGCCGTCATCGTCGCCTGGCTGTGGCTGAAGAACACGCGTTTCGGCCCCGCGCTCTATGCGGTCGGCAGCGATCCTGACGCAGCCGCGGCGGCCGGCGTGCGCGTCGTCTTCGTGCGCTTCATGGTCTATGTGATCGCCGGTGGCTGCTACGGCCTGGCCGGTGTCTTCATCAGCGCCCAGACGGGCAGCGGCGATCCCCTGGTAGGCAATTCGCTGCTCCTGTCGATGTTCGCGGCGGTGGTCGTCGGCGGCACACGGCTCGGCGGCGGCAAGGGCGGGCCGGTGGGTACCGTGTTCGGCGCCTACATCCTAATGATGGTCGTCAACATCCTGCTCGTCCTCAACGTGTCGGCCTACTATTCGACCATCGCCGAGGGAACGATCCTCATTCTCGCCGTGCTCGCCGGCTCCGTCTCGCGCAGTTCCGAGCTGGCCAATCACCTGCGCACGTTTGGCGATTATGTCTCCGCACGCCGCCGGGGCACATTGCCCCGGCAACTCGACCGGACAGACCGGCGCCTGAAAACGTTTCTGGGTTCGCCGAAGACCGATCCCGCCGTGGGGCACGGCTTCTTCGAGCGCCACCGCGAGACGCTCCGTTTCGCATTGCCCGCCTATGTCTGCCTGGTGCTCGTCATCCTCGTCACGCAACTGTGGCTGGGCCGCACCGTCTTCAGCCCGACCTACTGGAACTCGCTCGCCGTCCTGTCGAGCTTCCTGGCGTTGCTGGCGCTCGGCCAGGGCACGGTGATCCTGACCGGCGGTCTCGACCTTTCCGTGCCCTGGGTCGTCGGCATCAGCGGCATCGTTCTGGCCGGCATGGTGAACGGCTCGGATGCCGCGCTCGTCTACGCCCTGCCGCTCGTATTGGCGATGGCGGCGCTGATCGGTTTCGCCAACGGTGTCGGTGTCGTCTTTCTGGGCATTTCGCCGATCGTGATGACGCTCGCCATGAACGGCATCCTGCAGGGTTTTGCGCTGCTTTACTCGCAAGGCACGCCTGCCGGTTTCGCCGCGCCCATGCTGCGCTGGTTCATGACCGGCAGGATCGGCCCGGTGACCCCGGTCGTCCCGTTCCTGTTTCTCTTCGTGGTCGGGGCCGTGCTGCTTCTCGGCAAGACAGCCTTCGGACGCCGTGTCTACGCCATCGGCAACGGGCTGCGGGCGGCAAGGCTGTCGGGCATCTCGGTCGATCGGACCCTGCTCCTGGTCTACACGCTTTCCGGCTTCTGCGCCGGGCTCGTGGGCGTGCTTCTGACGGGTTTTTCCGGCCAGGCGAGCCTCGGCATGGGCGACGACTACCTGCTGCCTTCGATCGCCGTCGTCGTGGTCGGCGGCGCGCTGATCACCGGCGGGCGCGGGCACTACCTCGGCATGCTCGGCGGCGTCCTTCTTCTGACGGCCCTGCAGATGCTGCTTGCCGGCACCAACCTGCCTTACGCGACGCGGGCGATCCTCTACGGTCTCGTGGTGTTGCTTGCCGTGGTGGCGCTGCGCGAGAAGCGGACATGAAAGTGAGGGATGAGGAATGACCAACAAGGCGCCGGTATCGGTTGAGGAATTTCTGCGTGGCCTTGCCGGCCAGCGTATTGTGATCACCGCCGGCGGAGCCGGCATCGGCTTCGCGATCGGCGAGACGCTCGCAAGGCTCGGCGCGCGGATCGCCATCTGTGACGTTTCCGAGACCGCGCTTGACGATGCCCGGAAGGCCTATGCGCCGGAAGTCGCTCTGCACGCCGACGTCACCGACGAATCGGGTGTCGACCGCCTGTTCGAGGCGGCTGCGTCCACCTTGGGCGGCCTGGATGCCCTGATCAACAATGCGGGCATCGCCGGTCCGACGGGCGGCGTGGACGAGATCGACCCTATGGAGTGGCGACGCTGCATCGACGTCTGCCTCACCGGCCAGTTCCTGTGCGCCCGCCGTGCGGTGCCCCTGCTGAAGGCGGCCGGTGGCGGGTCCATCATCAACATGTCGTCGGCGGCCGGCCGGCATGGATATGCCTACCGCACGCCCTATTCCTCGGCAAAGTTCGGCGTCGTCGGGTTCACCCAGAGCCTCGCCAAGGAACTCGGCCCGCTCGGCATCCGGGTCAACGCCATCCTGCCGGGCATCATCGAGGGGCCGCGCATCGAAAGCGTCATTTCCGCCCGCGCCGGCCAGCTCGGCATTTCGCAGGAGGAGATGACCCAGCGCTACCTCCAGAACATCTCGCTGCGCCGCATGACGAGCCCCTATGACGTGGCGACGATGGTCGCCTTCCTGCTGTCGGAGGCCGGCATCAATGTCTCCGGCCAGTCGCTCGCCGTCGACGGCAACGTGGAAACGCTTTGAGGAGGCGAGGGTAATGAAGACCGCCATCATCGGCAGCGGCTTTATCGGCAGGGCGTGGGCCATCAGCTTTGCCCGCGCCGGCCACGCGGTGCATCTGTGGGACCGGGATTCGGAAGCAGGGCGGCGGGCGTGCGGCTATATCGCCGGCGTGCTTTTCGACCTGCAGCACAACGACCTTTTGAACGGGCAGACGCCGGACATCGTCCTCGGGCGCATCGCCGTTGCCGACAACCTCGAGGATGCCGTGGCCGAGGCCGACCACGTGCAGGAGAACACGCCGGAGGTGCTCGACACCAAGATCGAGATCTTCAAGCGCCTAGACGCGGTCGTGGCGCCCTCGGCCGTCGTGGCCAGCTCCACCTCGGCACTGCTGCCTTCCGCCTTTACCGAGAGCCTGAAGCACCGCGCGCGCTGCCTCGTCGTCCACCCGATCAACCCTCCTTATCTCGTGCCCGCCGCGGAGGTCGTGCCGGCGCCGTGGACATCCGCCGAAACGGTCGAGCGCACCCGCGCATTCCTGGTTTCGGCCGGTCACGCCCCGCTGGTCATGAAGCGCGAGCTCGACGGCTTCATCATGAACCGTATGCAGGGTGCGCTTTTGGAAGAGGCCTTCCGGCTGGTGGCCGAAGGCTATGCGAGCGTGGAGGACGTGGACACCGGCATTC
The DNA here is from genome assembly GCF_042660605.1 of Nitratireductor sp. GCM10026969. Lineage (NCBI taxonomy): Bacteria > Pseudomonadati > Pseudomonadota > Alphaproteobacteria > Hyphomicrobiales > Phyllobacteriaceae > Nitratireductor > Nitratireductor sp. GCM10026969. The sequence continues at coordinate 43,918 of NZ_JBHSUM010000010.1, read as the reverse complement.
GCGAGGGGTTGGCGCTGCGCTGGTCCTTTATGGGACCCTTCGAGACCATAGACCTCAACGCGCCGGGCGGCGTGCGCGATTATGCCGAGCGCTACCAGAAAATCTATGAACGCATCTTCGCGCAGGTGCAACACCGGGTCGACTGGGCGGGCGCAGTCATGGACCGCGTGGAGGCCGAACGCCGCGCCCGGCTGCCCGCCGACGCCCTGCAGGATCGCCAGGTCTGGCGCGATCGCCGCCTGATGGCGCTCGCCGCCCACAAGAAGAAAGCTGCCGAGGAGTTCGAAGAATGAATGCTGAGACCAAGGCCGCACCGGCCGGCAAGGTCGTCATTACCTGTGCGATCACCGGTGCGATCCACACGCCCACCATGTCGCCATACCTGCCGATCACGCCGGACCAGATCGCCGAGGAAGCGATTGCCGCGGCTGAAGCCGGCGCGGCCATCCTCCACCTTCACGCCCGCGACCCCGAGACCGGCAGGCCGGACCAGACGCCGGAGGCCTTCGCCCGTTTTCTGCCGCGCATCAAGCAGAACACCAATGCCGCCATCAACATCACCACCGGCGGCAGCCCCTATATGAAGGTGGAGGAGCGGGTAAGGCCGGCAGAACGGTTCAAGCCGGAGGTCGCCTCGCTCAACATGGGCTCCATCAATTTCGGCCTCTACCACCTGATCGACAAGTACAAGGACTTCAAGTTCGATTGGGAAAAGCAGCACCTCGAGGCTACCCGCGACCTGGTTTTCCGCAACAGCTTCAAGGATATCGAGTACATCCTGGCGACCTGCTACGACAACGGCACGCGCTTCGAGTTCGAGTGCTACGATATCGCCCACCTCTACAATCTCGCCCATTTCGCCGATCGCGGCCTGGTGAAGCCGCCCTTCTTCGTGCAGTCCGTCTTCGGCCTGCTCGGCGGCATCGGCACGCATCCGGAGGACGTGGCGCATATGAAGCGCACGGCCGACCGGCTGTTCGGGAAAGATTTCCGCTGGTCCGTCCTCGGCGCCGGTGCCAGCCAGTTGCGCATCGCCGCGCAAGCCGCCGCCATGGGCGGCAACATCCGCGTCGGGCTGGAGGACAGCCTGTGGGCGGGCAAGGGCAGGCTCGCTAAATCCAACGCTGAGCAGGTCTTATTGGCACGCAAGATCATCGAAGGGCTCGGAATGGCCGTCGCGACGCCCGACGAGGCGCGCGAGGTCCTGGAACTGAAGGGTGGAGACAAGGTGGCGTTCTGACGCTTCATGAACGCTCGAGAGGAGGAAATGCAATGAAGATCGATGTTGTCGTGGACGTGAAGACGACGCTGGGCGAGGGGCCGTTGTGGGACGTGGAGCAGGAGCGGCTCTACTGGATCGACAGTTTCGACGGCCGCGTCTTCCGCTCCACCGCCGACGGCCGCGAGATCCGCGCCTGGGACGTGCCGATGAAGATCGGCTCGATGGCTCTGCGCAAGGACGGCGAGGGCGCGATCATCTCGCTTGCCCGCGGCTTTCACACGCTGGACTTCAAGACCGGCGCGGTGGAACTGATTCACGATCCCGAGCCGGATCTTTCCGCCAACCGCCTGAACGACGGCAAGGTGGACCGGCAAGGCCGGTTCTTCGCCGGCTCCATGGACACGATGGAGGAGGGCCCCTCCGGCGCGCTCTACCGGCTCGATCCCGATTTCACCGTGACCAGGATCGACAGCGGCATCATCTGTTCGAACGGCCCGTGCTGGAGCCCGGACGGAGACACCTTCTACTTCGCCGATACCTGGACGGGCGAGATCTGGGCCTACGATTACGATCAGCGGACAGGCAACGTCTCCAATCGCCGAACCTTCACCAAGGTCGACACCAGCAATGGCGGTGCAGCCGACGGCTCGACGGTGGATTCGGAAGGATGCCTGTGGAACGCGCTCGTCTATGACGGGAAAATCGTCCGCTACACGCCGGACGGTGCGGTCGAGCGTGTCATCGAGATGCCGGTGAAAAAGGTCACCAGCGTCATGTTCGGCGGGCCGAACCTCGACATCCTCTACGTCACCTCCATGGCCAAGCCGCCCCTGCCGCGCTTTCCCGGTGACGGCGTGCTGCGCGGCAGCCTGTTCGCCATCACCGGGCTGGGGATCCGGGGCGTGCCCGAGCCGCGCTTTGCCGGCTAATGCATTGCGGTACGGGGCGGCGCTTGCGTCCCGATCTTGAAGATGCGTGGCGTTCTTGAGGACGAGGCGTCTCAAGAGCTTCCCCGCCGACTTTGTCCGACTCGGCCATACCCGCTATGCTGGCATCCATCTTCCACGAACAATGGAGAGGGATCATGGAGGGGCTTTACGAAGAGGCGGGCGCATACTGGCCGCTGCTCATCAACGTCCTTCAGGCGCTGGTGTTCCTGGTCGTCGGGTGGGTCGTCGCCGGCGTGGCAAGCGGGCTCGTTCGGCGCCGCGTCGAAAGAAGCCCGCGGTTCGACGATACGATCGGCGGCTTTTTCGCCTCGATGGTGAAATGGCTGATCCTGGCGGTTGTCCTCATTGCGGTGCTGCAGCTGTTCGGGTTTCAGGCGACCAGCCTCGTAGCCGTGCTCGGCGCCGCGACATTGGCCATTGGCCTCGCGCTCCAGGGGACGCTCTCGGATCTCGCCGCCGGCGTCATGCTGATGGCGTTCCGGCCGTATCGGATCGGCCAGTACGTCGATATCGACGGCACCGCCGGAACCGTGAAGGATCTCAACCTTTTCATGACCGAATTGGTGACGCCCGACAATGTCCAGATCATCATGCCCAACGGGAAGGCCTGGGGCGCCGTCATCACCAATTTCTCGGCCCACGCGACGCGCCGGCTCGATCTGACCTTCAACATCGATTACGACGATGATGCGGACAAGGCGATGAAGATGATCACCGACCTCGCGGCCAAGGACGAGCGTGTTCACGACGACCCCGCTCCCTGGGTGCGGCTGGTCAATCTGGGGGACTCCTCGGTGGATCTGGGCGTGCGGCTCTGGTGTAGCGCCGCCGACTACTGGGACCTGAAATTCGACATGACCAAGCGCGTGAAGGAAGCCTTCGACAAGGGCGGCGTGACCATTCCCTACCCGCATTCGGTCGAGATCCAGAAGAAAGCTTCATGAGAAACCGCCGCCCGGCACGGCTGTTGCACGTCGGGTGGCCGCTCGGGCGGCCCGCCCCCTACGGCTCCAAATGATTGCTGACCGCAAACGGTGCCGAATGCCGCGCTCGGAGTAACGGCGGCACGGAGCGGGGTCGAAACCGTGGTCGTGGCGGAAATGGGCCCCGGAAGGACGGCCATAATGCTTTCGCGCCTGGCAGAACTGCTGTGGCCGGGTGCTATTCCATATCCGTGTCGCGCCGGAGCGTTCTTCTTCCCGCTGGATGAGGAGGTGCCGGTGCCCACTGGATGGGGAGATGCCGGAACAAACCATCGGCCGATTGTAGAAAGCCGGAAAATTCCGCGCCCGGTTGCGGCCGCCGCCGATGGGAGGGTCGACGCGTTCCGCCTTACGCGTCGAGGATGGCCACCTTTATGGCCTTACCGCTTTCTGCCCTTGCGAAGGCGTCGTGAACGCGATCAAGCCCGTAGCGATGGGTGATGAGCGGTCGAAGATCCAGCCGTCTCGACGCGATCATGTCGAAGGCCCGGTCGTAGTCACGGCGCGACAGGCCGAACGCACCGGTGATGGTCAGTTCCCTGTAGTGGATGGCGTTCACGTCCATCTCGGCAAGTTCGCCTTTGGAGAACCCCGCGAAAAGGCTTATCCGACCACCGTGGGCGGCAAGGTCGGTCGCCTGCCGCGCGAGCGCCGGGACGCCGATGGCGCAGATCACCACGTCCGCGCCGCGCCCGTCCGTTTCCGCGCGCATACGTTCCACCACGTTTTCGGCGGTGGGATCGACAACCGCGTCGGCACCGCCGGCGAGGGCGGCCGTCCGTCGATGCGCGTTCGGATCCGAGGAAATGATTCGTGCCGCCCCGCGCAACCGCGCAAGCTGCACGTGCAGAAGCCCGATCGGCCCGGCGCCCAGCACCGCGACCGTATCCGCGCTCGACAGCCCGATCTTGTTCTGTCCGTTCAAGACACAGGCAAGCGGTTCTACCAGCGCGGCCTCATCGAAACCCATCTCGTCGGGCAGGTGACGCAGGTTGCCCGCAATCACCGCCTGTGCCGGGATGCGGATGATCTCGGCGAAGGCCCCGTCGATCTCGTAGCCGACGGCAACGCCGTTCGTGCACAGGTTTTCCATCCCGCGCTTGCACAGGTGGCACCGCCCGCAGGCGATAAAAGGGCACAGGCCGACGCGGTCTCCCTTTTTCAGCGAAGCGTGGCCGCCCGTGTCGATGACCTCGCCGGCAAACTCGTGCCCGAGGATGGAGGGATAGCGGACGCCGGCCGTCTTCCGCCCGCGAAAGATGCGGATGTCCGTGCCGCAGATGGTTGCGGCGCGCACGCGGATCAGCACGTCCCCCGGTGACGGCTGCGGATCTTCGGTCGTACGCAGACCGATTTCGTTGGGAGCCGTCAGAACTGCAGCCTTCACGATCGTTATCCTTTTTGTGTGACCGGCAAGCTGTCTCACCGTGTGGAGACGTGCCGGACCGGATCCCTATCTGTGGCTTTTCATCCGTGGCGGAGGGGATGCCGGGGGAAGCTTCGGACCATCATCTGACAGAAAAATGCCGGGCGTTGTCCAATTCGGTGTTTCGCCGGCAAAGAGTTCCAGGAAGGCGATGGCCAGATTCCTGTCCTCGAACGTGTTCTCGCGAAACGACCACCAGGTGCGGATATCGCCAAGCTCGGGCGCGATATCGGAGGCAATCGAGAAATCCTGTTCGATGACGGCGGCGCGCACGGCGAGGCAGAAGGACAGATAGACATACCCTTCGGGCCAGAAATGCGCGGGCTCGTCGGGATCCTCGCGCGATTGCGTAGCGGCGGACAGTGGCGCGAAGCGTATCAGTTCCCTCAACATCAGGCCCGCCGCGAAGGTGACGTATTCCAGCCTGTGGTCCTGTGCCTTGTCTTTCTGGCTCTCGAAAGCGCGATACCAGCTCGTGAAGGCGGAGATCAGCTTCGCTTCGTCAAGGGTGAAGTCCTGTTGGGTTTCTTCGCCCACGGCATCCACGAAGTCGCGAAAGGAGGAGACGAACCAGCGCGCGCGCCGGATCGCCTTGCGGATCGGCAGCGGATTGTCCTCGAGCAGGCTGAGAGACCGCTTCATGTCAGATCCTCTCGGCGTGCTCGCGCAGCAGGCGTTCCAGCCGGTCCGGCTGATGCCGGCATGAATCGACCTCGTCCGCGACATCGTCCGCAAGCCAGCGGGAAATGTTCAATAGATCCGCTTCGGCGACGCCGGAGATCGACCGGTCCGCCAGGAGCCACAGAACCAGTGCCAGATAGATTCGGCGATGGTCTGCTTCGCCAAGGTGAATGGCGCCGTGCGCCAGCCCGGGCGCCGTTCCGACAAGTTCCCGCTCGTTCAACGCGTGCATGTAGGTCACGGCACGATGGGGGGAGTGCCTTGCCTCATACCAGCAAATCGCCGCGACGGTTTCGCTGATCAGCAGGTCGGATTTGCCCGCGGCTTTGAGGAGAACCGCGGTGCCGAACGCCGTGGCCGCGGCCATTTCGGCACTCGCCACGTCCGCGCCTTTGAGACCTGCCGCAGCACGGGCGATCACCGCGTCCCCGGGATTGCGAACCCGCATGGAAGCGACTTCGCCCTCCGAAAAATCGCGGGCGATCTGCTCCAGCCGGTCGCGCAACGGCGTCGGCAGGAGTTCCAGTGCGGGTTTCAGGCGCGAACGGGACGGAGCCGTCTTCTGGCGCAGCCCGCGCACGAAGTCTCGCAGCGGCAACGCAAGTTCGCCCGGATCTGGCAGCGTAGGCAGATGTCTCATACGGGCCTCCTGGATTTCAGGCGGAAGCATATTCTCGCACGGGCGTTTTTTCCATAAACGAAAGCGTGGTTTTAAGATCCTTCACGACCGCCTGCGAGCCGAGGCCCATCGCATTCTGCGCCGAGCTCGCCTGGCCGAGGCGAATGCAGGTCTCGATGGGCCGGCCGAGATGCAGACCCGTTGCAAAGCCCGCGTTGAAACAGTCGCCGCAGCCGCAGGTGCAGATCACATCGATGTCATAGGCGGGAATGTCGATCCTGGTTCCCTGGCGACTGCGGTACATCGCACCCTGGGCACCCATCGTCAGGATGACCGCACCCACGCCCTGGTCCAGCAGGAATTCGGCGATTTCTTCGAAGTCCGTGAGGCCCGACAGCGCCATGGCTTCCTCTTCGGACGGCATGAAGAAATCCGTGCTGGCCAGGAGCGGCCGGATCAATGGCAGATCGTCCGGCGTCGAGGCAAAGACGTCGAGCGTGGTGATACAGCCGCGCTTCTTCGCTTCGGCCATGATTTCGGCATTGCGGCCCTTGTCCATCCGGTCCATCAGGCCAACCCCGCCGATATGCAGGATCTTGGTGTCGAGCACCCGGTCGATCTGGCTGTCGTCGACGAAGAAGCCGCCGGTCGCTCCTTTCTTGTGTAGGGCAGGGCGGGCACCGTCGGGACGCGTGGTGACGATGCTGGAGGAGGTGTAGTAGCCGGCGCAACGCTGCATCATGTCGGTATCGATGCCGAACGTCCCGAGTTTCATGAGCACCCAGTCGCCCATGTCGTCGCAGCCGACCCCTCCCACGGCCTGCACGCTGAGACCGTGCTTGGCGGCCACGATCGCCGCCGAGCCCGCGGCGCCTGAAACGGCGAGCGTGAAATCGTCGACGAAACGCGTGCCGCCGCCCGGCGGGAGGTCGTTCACCGGACGACAGAGCGCGTCGAAGGTGTAGAAACCCATGGGCGTGTAGTCGAACATTCTCTTCTCCTCCCTCAGCGAAGGCGCTGGCCGGTCTCGGTATCAAAAAGGTAGATGCGTCCGGAATCGAACGTCACGCGCGCTTCGGCGTCGAGTTGGGCACGATAGTCGCGACCCGCCTTGACCTCGATCAGTTTCTCGCCGGCCTTCACCGTAAGATAGGTGACGTCACCGGTCGGCTCGACGCCGTAGACCGTGCCCGTCAGCTGTGCCCCGTCACCGCCGGCACTGCAGTCCTCGGGCCGGATCCCCAGGATGACGCGGCCGTGATGCCTCTGGCTCAGGCCCGCCACCCTGATGCCCGGCGCGGTATAGACGCCGTTCTCAAGAGTGCCTTCGATCAGGTTCATGGGCGGAGAGCCGATGAAGCCGGCAACGAACGTATTGGCCGGCTCGTTGTAGATTTCGTCCGGCGTCCCGACCTGCTGGATCATGCCCGATTGCATGATCACGATGCGGTCGGCCAGCGTCATCGCCTCGATCTGATCGTGGGTCACGTAGACGGTGGTGATCTTGAGCTGGCGCTGGATGTGCTTGATCTGGACGCGCATCGCCTGGCGCAGCTTGGCATCGAGATTCGACAGGGGTTCGTCCATCAGGAACACCTGCGGTTGCCGGACGATGGCGCGCGCAAGGGCGGCCCGCTGACGCTGACCGCCCGACAACGCGCTGGGCTTGCGATCCAGGTAGTCGGTCAGTTCGACGAGGCCGGCCGCGCGACGCACGAGGACATCGTGCTCGGCTTTGGGTACGCCGCGCATCCTGAGCGGGAAGCGGATATTGTTGTAGATCGACATGTTGGGGTAGAGCGCATAGCCCTGAAAGACCATTGCTACGTCGCGGTCGCGGGCGTCCACGTCGTTCATCACTTCGCCGTTCATGCGGATCGCCCCGTCGGACGGTTCCTCGAGGCCGGCGATCATCCGCATCGTCGTCGTCTTGCCGCAACCCGACGGCCCGAGGAAAACAACGAACTCCTGATCCGCAATGTCGATGTCGACATCGCGTACCCCCCAGACCGAGCCCCATCTCTTTTGAATGCCGGAGAGCTGAATGTGCGCCATCTTGGTTATCCTTTCACCGCGCCCATCGTCAGACCGCGCGACAGGTGCTTCTGGATGGCCACGACCACCAAAAAGACCGGCACGAAGGCGATGAAGGCAACGAGTGCGATTGCGTTGTAGATCACCCCGTCCGAGCCGCCGGTGAAATTCGCCAGTGCCACCGACATCGTGTAGGCGCTCTTGGTCGAGGCGATGAGAAGCGTGAAGAGGAATTCGTTGATGGCGAAGATCCCCCCGATCACGCCGGCGGTGATGATACCGGGCAGGATGGCAGGAATGATGATCTCCCAAAGGATGCGCAGGTCCGAGGCGCCGTCGGTCCGTGCGGCATCTTCCAGCTCCTTGGGGATGTCGAGCATGTAGGAGCGGATGATCCAGGTGACGACCGACAGGTTGATCGCGGCATAGATCAGCATCAGCGCCCAGACGGTGTCCAGGAGGTTCATCGACTTGAACAGGAAGAAGATCGGGATGGCCACGATGGCGGGGGCCATCATCCGTGTCGAAAGAATATAGAAGCCGATGTCCTCGCGGCCTCTGTACCTGTAGCGGGCGAGGGAATAGGCGGCGGGAATCGCCAGAACCAGGTCAATTGCCACGGAGCCGAGGATCGCCAGGACCGAATTACGCAGATAATAGCCCATCGGCCAGTCTTTCCAGATCATGTGCCATGCATCGAGGCTGAAGGTGGGCATGTAAATGGGTTGCGGGGTGATGATCTCGGTGCGCGGTCGCAGGCCGATGGACAGAAACCACAAGACGGGAACCAGACAGAACAGCGCCCACGCGCCGAGGACGAAGTAGCGCAGGAAAAGGCTTTCGCCCTTGGAGCGGCGTTGCGAGGCCATGTCTCAGTCTCTCCCCGAACGAAAGGCGCGTTTGACCACGAATTGCGCGGCGACGAGCGTGATGACGAGCATGACGAACGAGGCCGCCGACGCGTAGCCGAAATTGAAGGTCTTGAAGCCGATCCGGTAGATAAAATAGCTGATCGTCTCGGTGCTGCCGCCGGGCGTGCCCCGCGTCATGATGAAGACGTTGGCGAACATCGTGGTGATGTCGATCCCGCGCAGGACGACCGCCACCGCGATCACGGGCCGCATCATCGGCAGGCTGATGTTCCAGAAGATGGCGGGCCAGCTTGCACCGTCCAGGCGGGCGGCCTCTTCGATTTCCTCGTCCTGCCCCTGGAGGGCGGCGACGAAGATGATGAACAGGAACGGCGTCCACTGCCAGACGTCGGCGACGATGAGTGTCAGGCGCGACAGCCAGACGGAGGAGGTCCAGCCGATGTTGGACTCGATCAGCCCGATCCGCATGAGCAGATCGGAAATCACCCGCCCGTCCATGAAGGCCAGCTTCCAGATGAAGGCGACGGCGGAGGGCATGAACAGCATCGGGACGAGGAAGATGATCCTCCAGCCCTTCACCCAGGGGTCCCGGTAGGCATAGTACGCGATCAGGAGCGCCAGTGCACATTCAAGGATCAGTGCGGTGCCGCCGATCACCAAGGTGTTCCACAAGGCGGCCCAGAATTCCCGGTCGGCAAACAGATCACGATAGTTGTCGAGGCCGACGAACTGCCAAGTGTTGAATTTCACATAGAACAGGGACTGGTAAATCGCGTAGGCGCCCGGATAGAGCGTAATCATCAACAGAAAACAGACCGCGGGGGCGACGAGAAGGTAGGGGAAGGCCTTCTTGAGAGCCCTGCTGCGGCGTCTGAAACGGAAGCCGGCCCGTGCCGGGGCAGCGGATGCCGCCCCGGAGCCATCGAGTGTCGTGTCGATCATTGTGCGTCCCTAGAATGGGAGGGCCTTGCCCTCACCGATCCAGAGGCCCGGCGCGACCGCGGCATAGTCGACGGGTGGCTGGCCGCCGTAAAAGCCGTTGCGATCCATGATGTTTCGAACGGTCGCGGTTGCATTCTCAAGCGCTTCCTTGCCCGTGATCTGACCGACCAGCGCGCGGTTGATCTCGTTGCCGATGGCCTGCTCCATCTCGAACATCCCGGGCAGGCGCGGCGCGCACCAGGCATATTCGAGCGACTTGGCCCAGACTTCCGCCGGTTGCGAGACCTCCTGCAGGTTCGGATTGTTCAATACGGACTTGTACCCCGGCGCCACGCCGTTGGCGTTGGCCTCGTTCATGGCCATGATCGACGATGTGGTGAGGAAGGCGAGCATGAGGAAGGCGCCTTCGGGGTTCTGGCTGTTGGCCGCCACACATGACGTCGAGCCGGCGATGTTTGGCGGTGCGAAACGGCCACCGTCGATGCGCGGCTCGTAGATGGTGACGAAGTCGTCGACGATCTGCGACTGGTCCGGACGCATGGCCTGCGTGCCGGAATCCTGCCAGCTGATGTTGGTGGCCACCTGTCCGCCGAGCCACGCCGCACGGTTCTCGCCCCAGCCTGCACCGGCAAAGCCTTCGATGGCGTTCTTGGAAAGCGCGAGCAGGGTCTCCATGCCCTTCATGCCCGCATCGCCGTTGAAAACCGGTTCCCAGTTTTCGTCGAACAGCACCATGCCGGCCTGGGCGGCGATGTGCTCCCAGGTGTAGGTGGACCAGAAACCGCGCGCGCCCAAAAGGCCGACCCCGGCGACACCGGCCTTCTTGCCGTTGAGTTCGGCGGAAAGGCGGATCAGCTCGTCGTAGCTGGGGACCGAGTTCCACTTGTCGATCGGCCCGCCGAGGACCTCTTCCACCAGCGACTTGCGCAAGTGGACCATCTGGATGTCGCAATCGAACGGGATGCCGTACATCTGGCCGTTGAAGTAGCCGTAGTTCAGCCGGTAGGTGTCGTAGAAGTCGTCGAGCGGCAGTTTCCACTTGGCGGCATAATCGTCGAGCGGGGCGAGGAAGCCCGGCGCGGCGAAGTCTCCCAGCCAGGGCGAAAAGAACTGAAGAGCATCGAAGGAGGCGTTGCCCGAGATGAATTCGGCGATCGCCTTGTCGTAAAAGCTGTCGTCCGGAATCGGAACAAGCTCGACCTTGATCCCCGACAGGGCTTCGAACGGGGCGAGGCCTTCGGCGGCCGATTCCTGATCCGCCGCGCCGATGGCGAAGCGGACGGTCGTGCCGGAAAGTTGGCTGCGAACCGCCTCCCAGTCCGCCGTGCGGATCCAGTCCGTGCTGTTGTCCCAGATCGGCTTGTCGTCGGACATGCCGTAGAGATCACGGTAGTCGGCGCGCACGTATTTCGAGATCGAGATGTCGTCGAGGACGCTTTGCGGATCGGGCAGTTGCGAGGCCGCCAGAAGCCTGCCGCCCCAGCTTGCCCCGATGGCTGAAAGACCCAGGACCGAGCCACCCTTCAGAAGAGAGCGCCGCGAGAGCTTTCCAGAGATTCTCATTGTTTCCTCCTCCCTCGATTAGTTGCCGTAGCCTCAACCACTCTCCCTCAAGGCCGACCTTACACAAAGTGTTTTGAGCCGGTTCTTGCGGCTGAGGAGAACATATGAATGTTCGATATCACCATTGTTCATATCGAACCCATCGTCAACCGGGAATCTCCGTGTATCAAGAACAATTGCATTGACAAAATTACTAACGTTCACGATCCTGCGGCCACAGTGATGTACGGAAGGGCTTCAAAAAGAATGGCATCAAACATCGCCTTGACCGGTCTTGCAAAGGATCTCGCCGCACGCGCCGAGGCGGGACGGCCCGTCCGCATCGGACTTATCGGATCGGGCGAAATGGGAACCGACATCGTCACCCGGGCGACGATGATGGATGGCGTCGAGGTGGCCGCCATCTCGGAAATCGACCCCGCCGCCGCGCACAAGGCTGTGGCGATCGCCAGGCAGGATGCCGGCCACAGCAGCGATGCAGCCACGCCGGACGCGCTGAACGCGGTGATCGAGAGCGGCAAGGTCGCCGTTACCGACAACGCCGATGCGATCCTGGAATCGGGGCTGATCGACGTCATCGTCGATGCCACCGGCGTTCCCGCCGTCGGCGCCGAGATCGGCTTGCGGGCGATGGAGCGTGGGAAACACCTCGTCATGATGAACGTCGAGGCCGACGTCACCATCGGCGCCTATCTGCGGCGCGAAGCCGACCGCATGGGCGTGGTCTACAGCCTCGGGGCAGGGGACGAGCCTTCGTCCTGCATGGAACTGATCGAGTTCGTTTCGGCCATGGGCCACAGGATAGTCTGCGCGGGAAAGGGCAAGAACAACCCGCTGAACATCGACGCCACCCCGGACGAATATGCCGCCGAGGCGAAAGAGCGCAACATGAACGCCCGCATGCTGGTGGAGTTCGTGGACGGCTCCAAGACCATGGTCGAGATGTCCGCCATCGCCAACGCCACCGGCCTCATCCCGGATTGCGACGGCATGCACGGCCCTGCGGCAGGCCCGAGCGAGATCGCCGGCACGCTCGTTCCTGAAAGGGACGGCGGTGTGCTCTCCGACATCGGCCGGGTCGACTATTCGGTCGGCAAGGGTCTGGCGCCCGGCGTATTTGTCGTGGCCGAGGCTGAACATCCCCGCGTCTGGGAACGGATGAAGGATCTGAAGATGGGCAACGGACCCTACTTCACCTTCATTCGCCCCTACCACCTGACCTCGCTCGAGGTGCCGCTGACATGCGCCCGCGCGGTGCTTTACGGCAAGGCCGACATGATCCCGCTGGACCGCCCCGTGGCCGAGGTCTGCGCGGTCGCCAAGCGCGATCTGAGGCCGGGAGAAACGCTCGACCAGATGGGCGAATACACCTACCGCGCCTGGGCGATGGAAGTATCGCGCGCCCGCTCCGCCGGGGCCCTGCCGGCGGGATTGCTGGCCGGTGCCAAGGTGACTCGGGCGATCCGCAAGGGCGAACTCATTACCAGCGAGAACGCCGCGCTCCCGGAAAACGCGCACATCGTCGAGCTGCGCCGCCGCCAGGACGAAATGCTGCATGGAAAAGAGCCCACCTATGCCTGACAGCAACGTTTCCTACGCGATCCGTGCATACAGTCCGGAAGCGCTCAAGGAAGCGCTGCGGAAGATGTATCTGATCCGTAAATTCGAGGAGGGAGCCGAAGACAGTTACATGCGCGGCCTCATTCACGGCACCATGCATCTGTCCATCGGCCAGGAAGCTTCGGCCGTCGGCTCCTGCATGTCGCTGACGGACGAGGACAAGATCACGTCCACCCACCGTGGGCACGGCCACTGCATCGCCAAGAACGCCGATCTCGGCCGGATGTTCGCCGAGTTCTTCGGCAGGGAAACCGGCTACTGCCGGGGGCGCGGCGGCTCGATGCACATCGCCGATGTCGAGAAGGGCAATCTCGGCGCCAACGGGATCGTCGGCGGCGGGCTGCCGATCGCCGTCGGCGCGGCCCTTTCGGCCAAACGGCTCGGCACCGGGGCGGTCACCGTCTGCTTCTTCGGCGACGGCGCCAACAACGAGGGCGCCTTCCACGAGGCCCTGAACATGGCCGCCATCTGGAAGCTGCCGGTGGTCTTCGTGTGTGAAAACAACAAATACGGAATGTCCACCTCCACCGAGCGCTCGACTGCGGTGAAGAACATTGCCGAACGCGCCGTGGCCTATTCGATGCCCGGCGTGACGGTGGACGGCAATGACTTTTCGGCAGTGGCCGAGGCGGTGGATGCCGCGGTCACCCGGGCGCGTTCCGGCGACGGACCGAGCCTCGTGGAGAACATGACCTACCGCTGGCGCGGTCACTCCAAGTCCGATCGGAACCGCTATCGCACCAAGGAAGAGATCGCCGCATGGACCGAGCGCGATCCAATCCCGCGCATGGCCGAACTGCTGATTTCCAACAAGATCGTGACGGTGGAGGAGGTCGAGGCGCTCGAGGCCGAAGCCGAAGACGCCATCAAGCAAGCCATCGAATTCGCCAACGCGAGCCCGGCGCCGAAGGTCGAGGAAGCCGCCCGTTACGTCTATACCGAAGAGCCTGTGGCATGAACGTCCAGGACACGCCCGAAGTGCGCGAATTGTCCTATGCGGAGGCCATCCGGGAGGCGATGGACATCGCGCTCGAACGTGATCCGAGGGTCGTCCTGATGGGCGAGGACATTGGTGTCTATGGCGGCGCTTTCCAGGTGACGGGGGATCTGGTCCACAAATATGGAACCGACCGCGTCATGGACACGCCGATTTCGGAGCTGGGCGGTGCCGGAGTGGCTGTGGGCGCGGCGCTGACGGGACTACGGCCGATTTTCGAGTTTCAATTCTCCGATTTCGCTGCGTTGGCGATGGAGCAGATCGTCAACCAGGCCGCCAAGCTGCGCTACATGCTGGGTGGTGCGGTATCCATTCCCTTGGTGATGCGCTTTCCCGCCGGCTCCGGCACCGGGGCGGCGGCGCAGCACTCGCAAAGCTTGGAAGCCTGGCTTGGCCACGTGCCCGGGCTCAAGGTGCTCCAACCTTCGACACCGGAAGATGTGAAGGGCATGCTGCTTGCCGCTCTCGAAGATTCCGACCCGGTCATGCTCTTCGAGCACAAGGTCCTCTATAAGATGAAGGGCCATGTGCCTGAGGGATACTACACCACCCCGATCGGCAAGGCGGCGGTCCGGCGCGCTGGAGAAAACCTGACCATCGTGGCGACCTCGCTGATGGCGCACAAGGCCTTGAATGCGGCGGAAACGCTGGCTGGCGAGGACATCGAAGCTGAGGTGATCGATCTGCGCACCGTCCGTCCCATGGACCGGGAAACCGTTCTCGCCTCCGTTCGCAAGACCGGGCGGCTGATGTGCGTCTACGAGGGCGTCAAGACGCTCGGCGTGGGGGCGGAAATCTCGGCAATGGTCGCCGAAAGCGACGCGTTCGATTTCCTCGATGCGCCGATCCTTCGGTTGGGCGGAGCGGACTGCCCGATTCCCTACAACCCGGAACTTGAAAAGGCGGTCGTGCCGCAGGTGCCGGACATTGTCGATGCGGCCCGCAACCTGGTGAAGGGCCGCGTCTGATGCCGGTCGAGGTCATCATGCCAAAGGTCGACATGGACATGGCGGCCGGCAAGGTAATGTCCTGGCATGTCGCTCCCGGCCAGAAGGTCGAGAAGGGCGATCCGCTTTTCGACATCGAAACCGACAAGGCCGCGATGGAGGTGGAAGCGCCCTATGGCGGTTTCCTCCATCATCCCGTGGCAGAAGGTACGGAAGTTCCGATCGGTCAGCCCGTTGCGTGGCTCTATGCCGAAGGAGAAGAGGTGGATGCTCCGCCTGCGGGCGCCCTGTCCGATGCACCCGATCCCGCATCGGTGGAAGAACCGGAACTCGCGCCGAGAGCGTGGCCAGCCCCTGAACCGGAGGCCACCCATGCTGCGCCTGCGCAGCAACCGGGCCATGGCATTCGCGCCACGCCCCTGGCCCGTTCCTTGGCACGAAAGTCCGGGGTGGAGCTCGACGGCATCGCCGGCACTGGCGTCCGCGGCCGTATACAGGCCGAGGATGTGCGTGCATTCCTGGACAGTGCAAGACCCGGCGCCGGGCCGGCCCGTTTCACGCCCGAAGCGGGTGCGCTCGCCGTCACCCGATCGAAGGGCGGCGAGGGTACGCCTGTGGTTCTCCTCCACGGCTTTGCGAGCGATGCGGCATCCTGGGCGCCGTTGGAAGCGCATCTCCATCACCGTCCGGTCATCCGGTTCGATCTGCCCAATCACGGCAAGTCGCCCAAGCGCCGGATCGCCGATTTCGCGGCACTCGTGTCCGAGCTGCGCCATGCCTTCGATGCGCTCGGCCTGGACAAGGCGCATCTTGTCGGACACAGCCTGGGCGGGGCGGTCGCCCTTGCCCTTGCCGATACGCGGCCGAGGTCCGTCGCTTCCCTGACCCTCATTGCGCCCGGTGGACTGGGGCCGGAGATCAACGACGCGGCCTTGTCCGGAATCTGCAGGGCATCCCGGCCCGAAAGCCTCGGCCCCTGGCTGAAAACGCTGGTCGCAAGGGAAGAACAAATCACCGATGCCTATGTTCGTGCCGCCATGGCTGCCCGGAAAGATGCCGAACTGCGCGCGGCTCAGGCGGCCATGTGCGATGTGCTTTTCCCCGACGGCGTCCAGGCCTTCGACCTGAAAGCCGCGCTCAAGCGTGTCGAGATACCTACGCGAATCCTCTGGGGCAGGCAGGATCAGATCATTCCGTGGCGTCATGCGTTGCATGCGCCGGGGCGTGTGGCACTGCATCTCTTCGACGACCTGGGCCACATGCCTCAATTCGAAGCGGTGGACGAGGTTGGTAACTTACTGCGCACGCAACTATGGTGATCTGGTGGAAAATCGGATCGTCAGGAAGCGACAAATGCCAGAAGACCAAGCCGCTGTAACGAACGGCACGCGAGAACGCGCGGCAACGGATCCGCACAATCAGATGCGGATCCGGGCGGCCTGGCTCTATTTCGTGGAGGGCGTGACCCAGTCGGAAATCGCCAAGAAGCTTGGCGTGAACCGCATCCTGATCACCCGGCTCCTCTCCGAGGCCCGCAAGCGCGGCGAGGTGATCATCCGCATCAAGTCCGACTTGGCGTCGCTGGTGGAGCTCCAGCAGGGTCTCGAGGATAGGTTCGGTCTGTCCAAGGCGATCGTCGCTCCCTTCGACGACCCGGAGGGCGATCCCACACGCGTGATCGCCCTGGCGGCCGGAGGCTATGTGTCCGGGCTGATGATTCACAACATGACGATCGGGGTCGGCTGGGGGCGAACGCTGCACACCATGCTTCCCTTCGTGGAAGGACGCGCGCTCAGAGGTGTCCGGGTCATCTCGCTTCTTGGCGGCATCGCCCAGGCCCGCCGTTTCAACCCGGCCGAGTTCGCATGGCAGTTCGCCGAACTGTTCGACGCCGAGGGATTTCTGATTCCGGCCCCGGCCATCGTCGATTCGGCGCAGACCAAGCATGCCCTGCTCGAACATTGCGGTCTGGAGCAGATCATGCAGATGGCGGAGACATGCGACGTCGCGCTCTTGTCCTGCGGCGGAATCTCCACCCTGACCACATCCTACCGGTTGGGACATGTCTCGGAGGCGGAAAGGCAGTCGCTGATCAAGGCGGGAGCCGTCGGAGACATCCTCTACAACTTTCTCGACAAGGACGGCCGGCCCGTGGACCATCCCGTCAACGAGCGGTCCATTTCCATTTCCGTCGATAGGCTCGCACGGGTTGCAAACAAGGTTCTGATTTCCGGAGGCGTCGAGAAAACAGGGATCATGCGCGCGACGCTGAAGTCACTGCGGCCGAGCGTCTTGGTCACCGACGAGATGACCGCCCTGCGCCTGCTGGACGAGACCCGCTGAGCATTCCGCGAGTGCCCACCTGCGGTGCCGCGTTTGTCCGGACGCCGCCGACCGCGAGTTCGGGCGTGCCGACCTTCAGACGATCCGGCTTGAAAGAACCCTCCCGGGAAGGGCGGTTAGCCGGCTTTCTCATCGGCCAGTACAATTGATTCTCGTAGCCTGTGCCGTTCCCTGGGGTACAAGAACCATACAGGCTCGGGGCTAACTCATCATACAATTCATCAAAAGCATAGTATCACTTTTTCCCCACTGACATGGCTTGAGACTCGGCGAGCGACTCCCGCTGCCCGCTCGGACGGGACGGAGCGTTCCACCACGTAAACAAAGCAATCTCTGGCGGATTTGGGAGTGCAGTGTGGTTGCACGCGTCCATTTCGGTGGGCTGCTCAGATGCTTGCGCGTGCCGCGTTGGCGCGTGAGTGTATCTTTAAGCGGCAGGGGAACTTGACCGCTCTGCAAAGTCATCATATGAATTTTACCACAATGGATCGGATGGCCCTTTCCGGCTGCCGTTGCATACCGCCGCAGCTATCGGCTCGGCGGAGAGGAGGGGAGCGGTCTTGGCGGCTCCGTCGCAAGGGATCGGTGACCTGAAGGCGCGTTCGCATGGCTGCGGCGCGTGCAACGACTGCGAACTGCAATTCAGGGAGAGAGAGATGTACGGAAAATTTCTGTCACTGCTGGCCGCTGGGGCCATCGGTGCGCTCATGTCCTCGGCGGCACTGGCCGACTATCCGGAGAAAGACATCCGCGTGATCGTGCCGTGGGGCGCGGGTGGCGGCACGGACGGTATCGTGCGCAAGCTCACCTCGATCGCCGAGAAGAACCTCGGCACTTCCATGTATGTGGAGAACATCGAAGGCGGCATCAGTGCCACCGGCGTCTCCCAGGTCATGAATGCGCGCCCGGACGGCTACACGATCGGTGCGCTTACCTACGACAGCGTGGTGACCGTGCCCTGGCAGGGGTTGCTGCCGAGCTATGATCTGGACAAGCTCAAGCTGATCGCCCGCGTCACCAGTGAGCCGGATGCCGTCATCGTCGGTTCCGACACCCCGTACGAAACCTTCGACGACCTCGTCGCCGCAGCGAAGGAAAATCCCGGCTCCGTGAAGGTCGGCATCCAGAACATCGGTTCGCGCTTGCACCTGGCGATCCTGCAGCTTCAGGACGAGACCGACACCGAGTTCAAGATCATCGCCTATCCGGGCGGAGCGGCACCCCAGAAGGAAGCCGTCCTCAATGACGAGGTCGATGTGGTCGCCACCAGCCTCGGTGATTTCGCACCGCTTCTGGAAAGCGGCGACGTGCGCGGCATCCTGGAGTTTTCCGAGACCACCAATCCGACCTTCAACACCGTGCCCACGGCCAAGGAAGCGGGTCTCGATCTGCGCATCGGCAGCTTCATCGTGTTTGCAGCACCCGCAGGCACGCCCGATGAGGCCATCGAGGCCATCGAACAAGCCTATAAGGAGGCACTGGAAAGCAACGAGTTCCAGAGCTGGGTCGCCAGCGTGGGCGTTACCCCGGACTGGCTCGGCACTGATGAGGTCACGCAGTGGGCCGACGAGACGAGTGAGACCCTTTTCGACCAGATGGACATGCTGGTCGAACAAGGTGTCATCAAGAAGTAGACCCGCTTGCGGCCGCCGGGATGGCCTGCCGGCGGTCGTGCCTCGGCGCATCGCCCGGACCGGATCAACCGGACCCGGCCTTCAGTGGGCGGGATGCGCCGATCCGATAGTCCGCAGCATGTCCGGAGGGCACCCATGGCGATGCGAGAAATGCGCTGGAGGAACCGGCTTTTCGTGCCTGTGTTCCTGCTCGTGCTGACGACGATCTATGTGGCGGCTGCCTTCCGCATCTCGCCGCAATTCAGCGAGGGGCTTGTCGGGCCGCGCTTCCTGCCGCTGGTTTCCGCCCTGCTCATGTATGGCGCGCTTCTTCACATCATCCGCAACGAACTTGTTTCCGGCGAGGAAAGCGATAAGGGCGGTTTCTGGCGGCCGGCGGCGATCGTCGTTGCGACGGCTGCGTATATCGCCCTCTTCAAGCCGCTCGGCTACAGCGTTTCGACCCTCGCTTATGTCTGTGTCCTGTTTCACATCTTCCGCTATCACGAAGGTCGGCCGCTGCGCCGTCTCATCTACGCGATCGCCGTGACGGCCGTCTTCTACGGACTGTTCGCGCTTGTCTTCGGTGTTCGGCTGCCAACGCTTCTGGATCTCATCTGATGGATTTCTTTCTCGAGCTTTTCCAGGGCTTTGCCGTTCTCGCCCGCCCGGACGTCCTGGCATACATGGTGCTCGGCTTTTTGATCGGCACATTCTTCGGCGCCGTCCCCGGCCTGACCTCCGTCCTGGCGATCGCGCTGCTTCTGCCGATCACCTATTCCATGGACGTGGTGCCTGCGCTCGTCATGTGTGCGGCCATCTTCATGTCGGGCATGTATGCCGGCAGCATCACCGCGACGACGATCAACATCCCCGGCGCACCGTCCTCCATGATGACGGCCATCGAGGGGCACGCGCTGATGAAAAGGGGGGAGGGCGCCAATGCGCTCGGCCATGCCGCCCTCGGCTCGATGGTCGGCGGCAGTCTCGGCGCACTCCTTCTCATGGCCCTGATGCCGCTCGCCGCCAAGGCATCGCTGCTGATCCAGACACCGGGAAAATTCTCGCTGGTCCTGTTCGCCCTGGTGGTGATCGTCATTGTCCAGCGCGACGCTCTCGCGAAGGGGCTGGTCGCAACAATGTTCGGCGTCATGATCGGCACGGTCGGCATCGATGTGATGCAGCCTATTCCGCGTTTCAATTTCGGCACCGAGATGCTGGTAGAGGGCATCGACATGATGCCCATCATCATCGGCACCTTCGCCATCAGCGAGGTGCTCTACCAGGCACACCGGAATCACGGCGATATCCGATTTTCGTCTTCTGCCTCCACCGTTATCCGCCGGCGCGATTTCCTGCCATCCTTTGCGCAAATCCGTCAGATCGGCCTCTTCACCTATTTGAAGAGCGCGCTGCTGGGATACGGCATCGGCATTTTGCCGGGTGTGGGAGGGTCGATGGCGGCGTTTGTCGCCTATGCCGATGCCAAGCGTCGTTCGCGCGCACCCGAGGAATACGGAAACGGCAGCCGCGAGGGCATCGCCGCGGCGGAAGCGGCCAACAATTCCATGTGCGGCGGCGCCTTCGTGCCCATGCTCATGTTCGGCATCCCGGGCGACCCGACCACGGCTATCGTGCTGGGGGTGTTGGTCATCAACGGGCTGCAACCCGGACCGCGCCTCCTGGAGAACCAGACGGAGCTGATCGCCCCCATGTTCGCTTCGCTCTTCGTCAGCGCACTCGTCCTTGTCCCGCTGACTCTCTTTCTGCTGGGGCCGTGGTTCGTGCGCATCGTGTCCATTCCCAAGGGCTTGCTCTACGCCTGCATCGCGGTGGTCGCCCTGGTCGGCAGCTATGTGGCCACCTTCTCGGTCTTCCAGATGGCGCTGGCATTGCTGTTCGGCATCCTGGCTTTCTTCCTGCGCCGGCAGAACTACCCGACCGTGGCTCTCCTTCTGGGATTCATCCTCGGACCCGACCTCGAGCAGTATCTGCGCCGCTCGCTCTCGCTCAGCGACGGAAATCCGATGGTCTTCCTGACAAGCCTCGACAGCCTGTTCTTCCTCATCCTGGCGGCCGTCTTCATCTACTTCATGGCCATCAGGAAATCGAAGGAAGCCGGGATCGAAAGGAAAGCGGCGGTCGAACGCGAGCCCTAGCGACCGGGCCTTGGCCATGCGGCGCTGCACATAATCTCAGGCATCCGCCTCGGGCATTTGGGACCGAACCTGCCAATCGAGGCCATTGCCGCGCCGATCCCTCCAGCACGCGGTCTGAGTGGGCGAAGTCGACGCACGAAAACGAGGTCGACGGTCTCCAAAACATTGTCAGATTCCAAGAAGCGGTGCTAGCGTTGAAGCAAAGAACAACCGGGGCTGAACCCGGTCCCTGATTTGGGGCGGACGGCAGTTGGACCGACGCAGATCGGATGGGAGGAGCAATCATGACTGGGAAACTTGGCATGAACCGCCGGGACGCCACCGCACCTGCGGTGACCCGGCGCACGATGATCGCCGCCCTGGGCGGAATGTCGCTGGCAGCCTGCGCGTTGACAGGACTGGCGCCGGCCGCCAAGGCGCAGAACGCCGAGCCGGTAAAGGTGGGCGTAATGGGGCCCTTCACTGGACCGGCAAGCCGCACCGGCGAGGGCATTCAAAAGGGCGCCAGGATGGCGCTGGAAGACGCGCGCGCGGACGGCATGCTGCCCGTCACCATTGACGGCGAGGAGCGTGACATTGAGTTCGTCTGGGTCGACAGCCAGTCGAGCCCCGAAAAGGCGGTGAAGGCCGTCAGTGACGCGGTAAGCCGCCAGGGCGTGCAGATCATGGTGTCGGGCTGGCATTCCTCGGTCGCCATGGCCGTTTCCGAAGCAGAGATCGGAATGGACATCGTCCATATCGGCCACGGAGGAGAATCGCAGTTCATCTGCGAAAAGATCAATCAGGATCCGGAGAACTACAGACACTGGTTCAAGGGCTGGTCCTCGCCGCCCATTTTTGCGGGGCTCTACGGCGAGCCGCTCCAGCATTTCATGGACGAAGGGCTTTGGCAGCCTGAAAACATGAAAGCCGCCGTTGTCGTCGAAGATACCGACTATGGCCGCGGCTGGGGCGAGGCGCTGGCGAATTCGCTGGAAAAGGTCGGTTTTGACGTCCTGCCCTACGATGTCATTCCGCTGGACGAAACGGAATTCACGCCTCTCCTGGCCAAATACCGGGCGCAGAACGTGTCGGTAGTGGGAATGACGGTCACCGGTAACGTCAGCGCGTCGAACTTCGTCAAGCAGTTCCATCAGCAGCAACTGCCCGCATTGCTCATCGGTCACGGCCTGACGTGGTTCAGCGAATGGCACGAATTGACGGGCGAGGCGTCCAACTACGTCATCACCATGGATTCACCGCGCGTGATTGCGCCTTATCAGCAGGAATGGGTCGAGCGCTATCGCGAGAAGTTCGACGAGGATCCGTCCTTCGCCCCGGCCGGCCAGCAAGGCTACGACTACATGATGACGGCGATCAAAGTGCTCCAAAATGCCGGCACGCTCGACTTCGATACATTGGTCGAGGAAGCGCGCGCCATCGATCATCAAGGCGTGTGGCAGCGCATCAACTTTGCCGAGGAGGCGGGCGAAAGCGCCTTGTGCCCCGGTGAAGTGCAGGTGGGCGGCTTCGAGGAAGGTTTCTTCTTCCCGCTGGTGCAACTCATGGACGGCGAGGCGAAGATACTCTGGCCGTTGGAACATGCCCAGGCCGAATTCCAGGCGCCGCCCTGGCTGCAGTAGCGCACAGTCGGCGAGCGCGGGAGGCGAATTGAACATCGGTTCGCCCTCCCGCCATCTCGGCAAAGGGGATTTGTGGCAATGGGGTTGCTCGAGATTCGCGGGCTGAAAAAACAATTCGACGGCCTCGTCGTGCTCGATGGGATCGACATTGTCGTTGAGGAAGGCGAGATACAGGGCGTTATCGGGCCGAACGGCGCGGGAAAGTCGACGCTCTTCAACATCGTCAGTGGAATATACAGGGCCGATTCGGGCAGCATCCGGTTCCGCGACCGCGAGATCGTCAACCGTCCCGTATACCGGGTGGCGCGTATGGGCGTGGGCCGGACCTTTCAGGTCGCGCGCGCCTTCGACGAAATGACGGTCCTTGAAAACATGCTGGTGCCCAGCGTGGTCATGCACATATCCCGTGCCGAGGCCGTACGGCGCGCCGATGAACTGCTTGAACTGGCGACGCTCGACAGGGTGAGGGAGAACCCGGCGATCGAGATATCGGGCGGCCAACGAAAGCTTCTCGAGTTTGTGCGCATGATGATGACGGATCCCGATCTCATCCTCCTGGACGAGCCTTTCAACGGCATTAACCCGGCACTCATCGAAGTTCTCATGCGGCTTGTGCGCCGGCTCAACGAGCGCGGCAAGACGTTCCTGCTCATCAGCCACGAAATCCCGCATGTAAGTGAACTTTGCAATACGGTGACCGTGCTGGCCGCCGGTACCAATATCGCACGTGGCACACCCGCCGAGATTCGTGAAAACCCGGCTGTCCTTGACGCCTATCTGGGACACTGAGCATGGCGCTGGAGATCAGGGACATCGTGGCCGGTTACTCCCGCGAGGTGCCGATCCTCGACGGCGTGAACCTGAAGGCCGAGGATGGACGCGTGACGGTCATTCTGGGGCCGAACGGCGCCGGCAAATCGACGTTGCTCAAGGCGATCTACGGGTATTTGACGCCGCAACGTGGTGAGGTGCTGCACGACGGCAGATCTATCGTAGGGCTGAAGCCGAACGAGATGCTGCGCCAGGGCATCGCCTATCTGATACAAGGCCACAGCGTTTTTCCGCGCATGACGGTGGAGGAGAATCTCGAGCTTGGCGGCTGGATCATGCGCGGCGACCACCAGCGCATGCACACGGCACTGGATTCGGTCTACGCCCGGTTTCCACGGCTGAAGGAAAAGCGGCGCCTGCCGGCAGGTATTCTTTCGGGCGGAGAGCAGCGCATGCTGGAGGTCGCGCGGCTGACCATGACGGGTCCGCGGACCATCCTGCTTGACGAGCCTTCCGTCGGTCTCATGCCACGCCTGGTCGACGAGGTATATCGGGAGATTATCAAGCTCAAGCAGGAGCGATATACCATCTTGATCGTCGATCAAAACGTCAAGAAGTCGATCTCGATCGCCGACTACGTATACGCGCTGGCACTCGGCCGAAACCGATACGAGGGGCCGAAAGAGGATTTCGAGAAACGCCTCGACGACATCGTGAGGGAGTGGATCTGATGGATTTCAGCCTCCTCTTGGAGCCGGCGATCCTGACCGAGGTGCTCGTGCAAGGGTTGGTTCGCGGCGCCATGTACGCCCTTATGGCTTCCGGGCTGTCGCTCATTTTCGGCATCATGGGCGTGAAGAACTTCTCGCACGGCGAACTGTTCATGCTCGGCACCTATGCCATGTTCTTCGTCACCGTGGTGCTTGGCTGGCCGTGGCCGCTGGGCATCGCCTTCGCGGCGCTGGCACTGTTCGTGTTCGGCATGCTGTTGGAACGCACGTTGATCGAGACATTGCGCCGGCGCGCCGGGCGCGACTGGCTGCTCGACGCCTTCATTCTCACCATCGGAATGCTGGTGGTGATGCAGAACCTGGCGCTCATCATCTTCGGCACCGAGCGACGCGGCGTGACGAGCCTTGTTGACGGGGTCCTTGTCTGGGGTCCCGTAATCGTCAGCTACGAGCGGCTGATGGTGCTGGCGGTGGCAAGCGGCGTCGGGCTCGCGCTGTGGGCTTTCATCCGCTTTTCCAGCCTCGGCAAGGCCATCCGTGCCGCTGCCCAGGACCCGGATGCCGCCCAGACCCTGGGCATCGACATACGCCTCGTCTACACGATCACCTTCGGTATCGGCGCCGCATTGGCGGGACTTGCCGGCGGGCTTCTCATTTCGATCTACCCCGCCCATCCCACGGTCGGCTTCCAGCCTGTGATCAAGTCGATCGCCTGCGTCATTCTGGGCGGGCTCGGCAACGTGCCCGGCGCCATTATCGCCGCCCTGCTTCTGGGCATCATCGAGGCCTATTCGACCTTCTTCATGTCTGCGGGCTGGCAGAATGTGGTCACGGCCGCGCTGGTGGTGATCATTCTTATCGTCCGCCCGAGCGGTCTTTTCTCCTCGAGCAAGGTAGAACGGGCATGAAGGCGCTGGAAGCGGCCTCGCAGCTCTCCAATATGTGGCGGAGCAGGCCGGCCCGCATCATCAAAATCGGTCTGCTGATCGTCCTTCTGATTGCCGTCCCGCCTTTCCTGGACAATCCCTATATCACGCGCGTTTTCATCTCCGCCGTGATGCTGGGCGTCATGGCCGCCATCTACGATCTCATGATCGGCTATGCCGGTCTCATCAACTTCGGCTATGCTGGGTTCCTTGCGGTCGGCGCCTATACCTCTGCACTCGGCGCTTTCCACTATGGCGTAAGCCCTTGGATCGGGCTGTTCACCGGCGGTGTGGCAACCGCCTTCATAGGACTGCTGGCCGGCATCATCTCGCTTAGGCTCCGCGGTCTGTATGTGGCGCTTCTGACCTTCTTCGTCGGCGAGGCGATCCGCTTCACGATCTCCAACCTGCCCGATTATACGCGCGGCATGCTCGGCCTGTCCGTGCGTCCTTACCCCGATATTCTGGGCATCGATTTCGGCCGCAGGGACCTCATCGCCTACTATTACCTGCTGCTCGTTCTCGCCTCCGTGATCATGGGTCTGATGACATGGCTGGTACGCTCGCGCTACGGCCTTGCCTTCAAGGCCATCCGCGAGGACCAGCTCGCCACCGAGAGCCTGGGGCTCAGCGCAACCAAGTACAAGCTCTACAATTTCACCATCGCCAGTTTCCTGGCCGGAATCATGGGCGCCTTTTATGCGCACTATCTGGGCATCCTCTCGCCCACGCCGGAGGAGTTCGGCGTCTATCGCACGGTGGAGATCCTCACCATCACCTATGTCGGTGGGCGCGGAACGCTCTGGGGGTCCATCTTTGCCGGTTTCCTGCTGGTCGGCTTCCAGGAATATTTCCGCGGCATCGGACCGTGGCGACTGGTCATCTACGGCTGCCTTCTGATCTTCGTCATGCTGTTCGCCCGGCGCGGCCTGTCGGGCCTGAAGAAGTATGTGTGGTGATCCATCGCTGCCGCTTCCCGGTGGCCGTGCCCGTGCCCGTGCAGGCCTTTGTCATTTCGGATCGAGTGCCGACCAGGTTTCGGCCAGCGCCACGGTGGACGCGTTAATCGGGCCGCTTGGCAGTGTGGGCATGACGGAGGCGTCGACGACGAAGAGGTTTTCCAGCTCCTTCAGCCTCAGTTCGGCGTCGACCACCGCATCGTCCTCATTGCCCATGCGGCATGTTCCTGCGGGGTGATGGTGCGTGGAGACCGTTTGTGCGATGAACGCGTCAAGGTCGGCGTCCGAGGATTTCTGCGGGCCCGGAAGCACTTCTGCATCGCGCCATTCATCGAGCGCGGGATGCGCACCGATCATGCGGGCGGTGCGCAGCGCGGCGCGGAGCGTCGCGCGGTCCTGTTCCGTCGATAGATATTCGGGGTCTATGATGGGTGGGTCGCTAAGGCGCGGTCCTGAAGGAAGGATACGGCCGCGGCTGGTGGGGTGCGTTATGCCGCACAGAATGGTGAAGGCCTGGCCGTACTCCGGGATATGAAATCCCTCCGCCGCCGACGGCGCCACGACACAGGCAAGCACGATGTCGGGACGCCCGCTGGTGGCGGCCAGGTCGGTGCTGTCGAGGTACATCAGGGATTCGGAGTGCTGCAGCCTGGACGGTGGTATCTTCCTTGCTGAGCGATAGACGTTTCCCATCACCAGCAGATGGTCTTGGAGATTTGCGCCGACGCCGTTTCTCTCCACTGTGACATCGATCCCGACATCGGAAAGGACATCTTTGTTGCCGATCCCCGACCGCATGAGCAGAAGCGGGCTCTCGATGGCTCCTGCACAAAGTACGACACGGTCGGCGTGGAGCTGCCGCCGTCTGTTATCCGCGACCACTTCCAACACCCGCGCCCGCGATCCATCCACCACGATACGCTCGACCAAATGGTCGGTCAGCAGTGTGAGGTTGGGGCGCTGAAGGACTTCTTCCGGCAGATAAGCGTCGGCGACGGAAAGCCGGCGGCCCTTGCGGATGTTGAGCGCATTGGCGCAGGTGCCGATCAGTTCCGGTCCGTTGTGGCTTTCGATCCGCGGCACCCCGAGCGCGTTGCCGGCGGCCATATAGGCGCGCACCACCGGATTGACCTGCTCCGTCGGCAGATAGACGTCCAGCGGTCCGTCGCCTTCGCGTGAACCGGTCGCGGCGTCGATCACCGCCTCGCTGCGGCGGAAGCCTGCCAGAAGCCCCTCGTAGGACCAGCGATCTCCCCCGGCCGCCCGCCACGGCTCGAAGTCTGAGGGATGCCCGCGCACATAGGCCATGGCGTGGAGGCAACTCGACCCGCCCACCAGCCGCCCGCGTGGCCAGTCGTGGACGCGGTTTGCGGTGAAGGGCTGCGGGACGGTGCGATAGGCCCAGTCGAAGGCGCGGCCGGGCAGGGCGGTCCACTTGGCGGGATCGGCGATATCGGGATCATCGGGCATGCCGCCCGCCTCGATCAGGCCAACCGAACAGGCCGCATCCTCGCTCAACCGGCTGGCAACCACGCAGCCCGCCGAGCCTGCGCCCACGACGAGGACATCGAAGCGCTCCCGCACCCGCTCTGCTCGGCCTCAGGCCGCGAAGGAGGCGGCGGTCGACCGCTCGTTGATCTGTGCCTGCACGGCCAGGAGGTGCGCGTGCATGGCCGCCTGCGCCGCCTCCGGATCGCGCTGCGAAATGGCCTCGGCGATGCGCCTGTGCTCGGCGTCGCGCTGGGCGATCCGCTTCGGGCAGGTGGGCGAGGATGTGCCGGCGATCTTCATGCGAGCATCGACGCCGACCTGCCGCAGCATCTTATAGAACTCGACGGCCAGGTGGTTGCGCGAGGCCTGGGCGATGGCGAGATGAAACGACAGGTCGACCTCGCCCGGCCGGGCGTTCGGTGGTGTCGTTGCAGCATCCATGATGCGTGCGATCTCGAAGGCGGAAGCGCGCAGCGAGGCCAATCGCGCCAGCCCCGGTTCGATGATCAGCCGCATCTCCAACACCTCAATGGGATTGCTGACGCGTACCAGTTCCTCGCCATAGCGGGGCAGGGCCTTCTTGGTGGACCTGCGAAGCCGCGGCGGTTGCAGGTCGCCCGCCTCGCGCATGGCCAGAAGCGCCTTGCGCAACTGATGACGCTTGATCTTCAACATGTCGGCCAGATCGCGCTCGGAAGGCAGCTTTCCGCGCTCGCGCTGGAGCCGGCGCACTTCCTCGATAATATCCCCGACGGTGAGGGTATCGGCGTCTGTTGCATCAGCTTTCAAACCAGGTCTCCCTGCAGGCTTTGCTCCAATCGGTCAGCGGGGGCTTGCCCGTCGATGCTTCGGCGCCGGCAAAGCCCGCCATCCGTATAGTCGGTATGGTCGAGTATGCAAGTCTCCAACCGGAGCTCAACCAACTTATCCAAATATGTCGTGGTTGACAACCATTGGCGCGGAGTGGTTGACTGGTCGCAACCAAGAGCGGTCTGCGTGCCTGCACGGTTGGCCGCATAAGAGGGGATTCTGATGCCCGACATCGGGAGCTACGACTACGTGATCGTTGGAGCCGGCTCGGCTGGTTGCGTCCTGGCCAATCGGTTGAGCGAAGATCCCACTGTCACGGTGTTGCTCGTGGAGGCGGGCGACTGGGATCGCGACCCCATGATCCACGTTCCGCTTGGCTGGGGCAAGATCCTCACCGAACGGCGTCACGACTGGATGTATTTCTGCGAGCCGGAGGCCAATGTCGGCGGGCGAAGGGTCGAATGCGCACGGGGTAAGGTCATCGGCGGCTCGTCCTCGACCAACGCCATGGCGTATGTGCGTGGCAACCGCGGCGACTACGACCGCTGGGCGACACGGGGACTTTCCGACTGGTCTTACGAGAAGGTGCTTTTCTACTTCAAGCGCCAGGAAAGCTGGGAAGGTGGCGAGGACCCCTATCGCGGAGGTTCGGGCCCTCTCAATACCCAGTTCTGCCGCTACAAGGACGATCTGGTCGAGGCTTTCGCGCTCGCCAGCCGGCAGGCCGGCTATCCGCAAACCGACGATTACAACGGAGCGCAGCAGGAAGGTTTCGGCCGCCTGCAGATGACCATCAGGAACGGGCGCAGGAGCTCCGCGGCTTCCGCCTATCTGCGGCCCGCCCTCCGGCGCCGCAACCTGACGGTGCTGACCCGCGCCCTGGTCACCGGCGTCACGCTCGAGGACGGACGGGCGACCGGCATCACCTATCGCCGCGGCGGGCAGGAGCACGGCGTCGTGGCGCGGCGCGAGGTGCTGCTGGCGGGGGGCGTCATCAACTCGCCGCAACTCCTGATGCTTTCTGGCATCGGCGCCGAGGCCGAGCTTTCCGCGCACGGCATTCGCACCCTGGTCGACCTTCCCGCAGTCGGAAAGAACCTGCAGGACCACGTGTCGGTCATCCTGATGTACAGGCGCAAACGGCCCGGCCCCTTCTTCGAGATGATGCGCGCCGACCGGATCGGCCTCGACTTTACCCGGACCTATCTGACAGGGCAGGGATTTTCAGGCGATGTGCCCGGCGGGGTGGTGGCATTCCTGCGAAGTGACGAGAACCGTCCCTTGCCGGACGTGCAGATCCTGTTCACCGCGGCGCCGCTTGCCTCCTGGCCCTATCTGCCGCCCTTCCGGGCTCCCTTCACCGATGGTTTCGCCACCCGCATCGTGGCTGTCCAGCCCGAAAGCCGCGGTAGTGTGAAGCTCGCGACCGCGGATCCCGCCGTGCCTCCGTTGATCCACCAGAACTTCCTTTCTTCGCCGCGCGACTGGGAGTCATTGCGTGCGGGCGTGCGCGTTGCGCGCGATCTGGCCGGTCAAGAGGCGATGAGGTCTTTTGTGGAGAGCGAAACCCTGCCTGGCGTTTCATGTCGCAGCGATGCTGCGATCGACGAGCACATCCGTAATACGTCCATCACGGTCCACCATCCGGCCGGCACGTGTCGCATGGGGGCCGATGAGGAGTCCGTCGTCGACCCGGAACTTCGGGTGCGCGGCGTCGAGGGGCTGCGCGTGGTCGATGCGTCGGTTATGCCGGACCTTGTCTGTGGAAATATCAACGCCGCCGTTATCATGATCGCCGAGAAGGCCGCTGATCTCATCCGAGGTCGTGCGGAGCAAGCCCAGGCGGCATAACAGAAGCGGTCAACCGATATTTTGGTTGGCAGCGTAGTCGTCATATTGGTTAGCACTCAATCCAGAGTGGTCGGGTGGGTGGCCGTCATACGCAAAATTCCCAGAGTTATCCATAACCATGTGAATAACCTATATTTTTTAAAGGAAGGCCTGCCTTTAACGGCGCGGTCAGGCACTAAAATAGCGCGCAACCAAAAACTGCCAAAACGTAAATTTTTCTATTGTGGTCGATAACCATAGGGCATATGGTTGTTGTGGTTGAAGAGATTTATCGAGGTGTTCGACATGTCCGTTTCCGTGGCGCAACCAGAGAACAAACCCAGCAACAAGAAGGCGGCCCTGCAGGATCTTTACGATCGGCTCTATGCCAAGAACATGTTTCCCTTCTGGGCGGCGTCCGAAGGCGTGGACCATGACGAGATCAAGCAGCTCATGGCGACGTCGAAGGCAGTGCCCTTCGTCTGGTCCTACAGCGATATCGAGCCGCTTCTGCAGAGTGCCGCACAACTGGTGACCATGGACGACAGCGAGCGGCGTTCGCTGATCCTGGTCAATCCCGGCCTGGCGCCCAAGCGCGCGTCCGTCAGCACCATGTACACAGCCTATCGGCTCAACGATCCCGACGAGATCATGCCGCCGCACAAGCACTCACCGAGCGCCATCCGCTTCGGCCTGACCGGTGAAGGCAACTTCACCGGCGTCGAGGGCGAGGACGTCACGTTCGGTCCCGGAGACATGGTCCTCACGCCCAATGATGCCTGGCACAACCACGGCACCGTCGGCGGCGAGCAGGCGGTCAACCTGTCCGTGCTCGACCTGCCGCTGGTGGAGACCCTGCACGCCGTCCACTTCGACCATCGCTATACGGAGATGGAAAACGGCAAAGAGGTGGAGAAGAAGGTCCAGACGGCCCGCTACCCGAGCGACTATTCACAGCGCATCTATGGTGAAGGCGGAATGATCCCGCGCTTCGTCGACCACAAGCGCGGCGGCGGACTGTCCTCACCGATGTATGTCTACCGGTGGGAGAAGATGGAGGCGCTGCTCGAGGCCCACAAGGACTGGGACGGCGATCCGCATGAGGGGATCGTGATCGACTATGCCGACCCGACGACCGGCGGCCCCGTCTTCCAGACAATCAACTTCTACGTCCAGATGCTGCGGCCGGGCGAGAGGACGCTGCCCCAGCGTGAGACCGCGAGCCTGCTGCTGGCGCCGTTCCGCGGCAGCGGCCATTCCATCATCGACGGCGAGCGCTACGACTGGAACCAGTTCGACACGCTGGCCGTGCCGGGCGGTTGCTGGGTCGAGCACGTCAACGGTTCTTCGAGCGAACCGGTGATCTTCTTCGGTGCGACCGACGCGCCGACCCAGAAGAAGCTCCTGCTCTACAAGCGCTGGGGTCGCAACAAGGCGGGCGATCTTCTGCGCCTGGCCTGACCGGCAAGCGTTCACCTGTACACGCCGCGACCGCGCGGCGTGCTTCCCCTCATTCATGAAGACTTCGTTCAAGAAGACCAGCGAGAGGCGCAAGCGTTTGGTTTCCGCGTTCAACACGAAACATATCGCCCATATCGATTGCCCCGGAGGCGGTCAGGTCTGGGTCGATGGCAACACCCTTTACATCGGGCACATGCGCCCACCGAGTGGCACGACGATCGTCGATATCTCCGATCCACGCAAACCGCGTCCGGTCGCCAGGATCGACGTGCCGCCCGGCTGGCATTCCCACAAGGTGCGCGCCCAGGACGGCATCGCCATCGTCAACCACGAACGCTTCGGCAGCGAGGGGCCGGCCGATTTCGGCGGTGGCCTGGCGGTTTACGACGTCGCCAGACCGGAAGAGCCGAGGCTGATCGGCAAGTGGACGACGGGCGGCAAGGGGGTGCACCGCTACGATTTCGACGGACGCTATGCCTATATCTCGCCGACGGCGGACGGCTATGTCGGCAATTTCGTCATGATCCTTGATCTTGCCGACCCGGCGAACCCGGTCGAGGTCGGTCGCTGGTGGATCCCCGGCCAATGGACCGGTGGCGGGGAGCAGTATCCCTGGGACGACTACGTGCCGCCGCGCTGCCACCACCCGATCCGCATGGGCGATCGGCTCTACGTAAGCTACTGGCACCACGGCCTGTTCATACTCGACATTTCGGACATGAGCCGCCCGCGCGCCATCGCCCATGTCAACTCCAGCCCGGCATTTGCCCATCCGACCCACACCTGCTTGCCGATTCCGCAGCCTCTGAAGGGGCGCGACGTGATGGTGGTCGCGGACGAGGACGTGGCCAAGCTGCGGCCTTCGCCGCCATCCTTCGCCTGGATCTACGACATCACCGACGAGACGAATCCGCTGCCGATCTCGACGTTTCAGGTGCCGGATCTCGATCCCGAGGGGGCGCCGCAGCCGCCGATGAGCGGCTGCCATCAACCCTCCGAACGCTTCTCCGGCACGATCATCCCCTTCGCCTGGTTCGCGCAGGGAATGCGCCTGGTCGACATCGCCGACCCTTTCGCGCCGAAGGAGGTGGGCCATTTCCTGCCCGACGCGCCGGAGGGCGCCGACCGCGCCTCGTCCAACGACGTGACGATCGATGATCGCGGCTTCGTCTATCTCATCGACCGCGTGCGCGGCGTCGACGTCATCGAAACGAGCGTATTGTAGGAGCCAGCCCGTGAACGACAGCGCCAGGAAGTCCGACACACATTACGCCATCGGCAAGAAGAACCCGAACCTGCCGTTCCACCCGGCCGTGCGCGCCGGCGACTACATCTTCGTTTCCGGACAGGTGCCCAAGGACGAGAATAACGACATGATCTCCGGCACCATCGAAGAGGAGACGCTAGCCACCCTCAAGACCATCGAGCGCGTCATCGCCCATGAGGGGGCGACGCTCTCCGACGTGGTGCGCATCACCACCTACCTGGAGGATGTGCGCGATTTCGGTCGTTACAACAAGGCCTTCCTCCAGGGCATCGGAGACGCCGTCCTGGCGCGCACCACGGTGGAGGCGCGCGCCGTCATAAACACCAAGATCGAAATGGACGCCATCGTCTACAAACCGAGGGACTGAGACGGGCACAGAAGCACCGGGCCTTGAAAAGATCCGTAAGAACAAGGGGAAGGCCCGGATCGCAATGGGAGAATGGACATGATCAAACGCTTTGCCGCAGCCGCGCTTTTCATTGGCGTACTCGGCGTTTTCACCACCGCCTCCGCGCAGACGGTCCGTTTCGGGGCGGGCCAGCAGGGCTCCCAGAACTATGGCGTCAATGCCGCGCTTGCCCAGGCGATCGACGAGCGCACGGAATTGGCCGCCACGCTCCAGGCCTTCGGCGGCCCCACGAGCTACCTTCCCATGCTGGGATCCGGAGAGCTCGACATGGCCGCCGTGGTGACGCCCGATTTCGGCGACGCCGTGCGCGGGACCGGACCGTTTTCCGAAATGCCGCAGAAATCGCTGCGCGTCGTCGTGCCCCTGTTCCCCAGCCCGGTCGGCCTCATGGTGAGGGCGGACTCCGAGATCGGGTCGATCGCCGATCTGGAAGGGAAACGCGTCGCTTGGGGCATGCCCGCTCAGGCCAGCCTGCAGCCCTACCTCGAGGGCGCGCTCGCCAATGGCGGCCTGACGGGCGACGACGTGCGCGCGGTACCGGTGGCGAGCGTGGCAAACGGGGTCGCCGCACTCGTCAGCGGCAATGTCGATGCCACGCTGTTCGCCTTGCGCGGCGGCGCGGTGGTCGAGGCCGACGCGGCACTGGGCGGGATACGCTGGCTGCCCTTCGACAATTCGCCGGAGGCGGTCGAACGGATGCAGGCGGTGGCGCCGGAAGCCTACCTGGTCACCGTGGAAGGCGATGCGGGGGTGACGGGCATCCCCGAGACCATGGACACCATGGCCTATGACTACGTGCTGGTGGCGCGCGGCGACCTCGCGGACGAGACGGTCGCCGCCGTGACCAAGCTTCTTGTCGAGGAGGGTGCGGCGATCGCCACGAAGAACAATGTGCTTGGCGCCATGGACCGCGAGACGATCCAGCGCCCCTATCCGGACCTGACCTTTCACCCCGCCGCCGAAGCGGTCCTGCGGGGCGAATAGGCGGCGGGCACGCGGAGAGCCGTCATGACAAGGGGGCACGAGAACGCCAGCCAACCCGGCACGGGGCCCGCCTCGCCGGTGTTGGACAAGCTCGTCTCCGGGCTCGGATTCGTGCTCGTTCTCGTCTCGCTCGCCTGGATCCTCGATGCGGCGCGGCTTTTCGGAACGGCGGTCTTCGACGAACAGCCGATCGCGCTTGCACTCGGCCTGTCGCTGGCGGTGGTCGCCTTCGGCCTGGGTCCCGCGCGCGGCGGCCTGGTGCGGGGAGGGGGTGTAATTCTCGGCCTGGCGCTTTTCGGCATCATGGCGACCCTGGCGCTGCGCTACCCCGAACTTGTCGTCAGTGCGATGATGCGCCCCCCGTGGCTGGTGGTCGTCAGCCTGGCACTGATCGCCGGCCTGCTCTTCCTGGTCTGGCGCACCATCGGCCTGCCAATCGTCCTGATCGTCCTTGTCCTGTCCGGCTGCGCCCTTTTCGGGATGGCGCTCGGCATTCCGACGACGGCTGTCGATCGCTGGGCGATCTATCTCGTCATCGACCCGAATGGTCTGCTCGGCCTTCCACTGCGGGTCGCCGTGCAGATCGTCATTCCTTTCGTCTTTTTCGGCGAGCTTTTGCGCCATTCGGGCGGCAGCGCCTATCTCACCCAGCTCTGCTTGGGCGCCTTCGGCGGCTATCGCGGCGGCAGCGCGAAAGCGGCGGTCGGGGCCTCGGCCTTTTTCGGCACCATTTCGGGCAACGCCGTTTCCAACGTGGCCGGTACCGGCATCGTCACCATCCCGCTCATGAAACGCACGGGTCTGAGGCCGGAAACCGCCGCGGCCGTGGAAGCGGCCGCCTCCACGGGTGGTCAGCTTCTTCCGCCGGTCATGGGGGCGGCGGCCTTCGTCATGGCCGATATGCTGCAGGTTCCGTATCTGCACGTCGTGACGGCGGCTCTCCTGCCGGCGCTGCTCTACTATGCGGCGATCATCGTCCAGATCGACCGTATCTCGGCGCGCAACGGGATCAGCGGCGTGGACGCGTCCGAACGTCCCGATCTGACGGGACTGCTGCGTCGCGGCTGGCACTTCTTCATTCCGTTCGCCGCCCTGTTTGCACTCCTCTTCGTCAACCAGACCCGGCCTGAGATGGCCGCGGTGGGTGCCATTGTGGCCCTCGCGGTGGTCTCGGCATTGCGCGGCTATGAGGGCAAGCGGCTCAGGCCGGGAGACGTCATGCGCGCGGTGATCGACACCGGTCACGCCGTTGCGCCGCTGCTGGTGATCACGGCGGCGGCCGGTCTCGTCATCGGACTGGTCAGCCTTACCGGGCTCGGCTTCTCGATCGCCGGCCAGGCGGTCGCGGCCAGCGGCGGCAACACGATCGCGCTTCTGGTTCTGGTCGCCCTCATCGCCATCGTCTTCGGCATGGGCATGCCGACGGTGGCCGTCTATGTGGTGCTGGCCACCGTGCTGGCGCCGGCGCTGGTCGAGACCGGGCTGGCCCCCATGCAGGCGCATCTCTTCATCCTCTATTTCGGGTTGATGTCGATGCTGACGCCGCCGGTGGCGCTGGCCTCCATCACCGGGGCGAGGATCGCCGGCGCCGACATGTGGCGGACCTCCTTCGTCGCCATGCGGCTGGCCTGGGTTGCCTATATCATCCCGTTCCTGTTCGCCTTCTCGCCCGAACTCCTGCTCGGCGGAACACCGACAGGTGCCGCCATTGCGGCAGTGACGGCGTTCCTGGGCACCTCGGCAATATCTGTGGCCGCCGTCGGCTATGCACGCGCGCCGATCTCCGGCCCGATGCGGCTCGTTTATGTCGCGCTCGGAGCGACGCTCCTGGTGCCGCCCGCCTGGGGCATGATGTTCGCTGTCGCCAACCTTCTCGGCGGCATCGCATTCATCGCCCTTTTCCTGGCATCGGCGCCCGCGCCGGTGGGCGCGCGCAAAGGGGACGGAAAGCCCCGCATCCGCGAAGACAAACACCTACCGGCAATCAAGTCATGACGCCGGGCAAACGAGGAGACGCAACATGTACAAACTTCTAGGCCGGCAGACCTCCGGCAACGTTCAAAAGGTGCTCTTCATGCTCGAGGAGATGGGAGCGCCGTACGCGCGGGAGGACTATGGCCGCCAGTTCGAGAACACCCAGACGGCGGAATACAAGGCGCTGAACCCGACCTCGAAAGTGCCGACGCTGACCGACGGCGAGACGGTCGTCTGGGAATCGAACACGATCCTGCGCTACATCGCCGCCAGCCCCGAGGGACAGCCGCTGCACGGGGCGAGCCCGGCGGAAAAGACGGAAGTTGAGCGCTGGATGGATTTCCTTCTGGCCGCCGTCAATCCGGGCTATCTCGCCGCCTTCAAGGGCACCAAGCTGCCCTCGGAGGAAAGGGGTGCGGCCTTCGACGCCCAGGTCAAGGACCTGGTGGCGCAGCTGAAGATCATGGATGGCCACCTCGCGGGCCGGGACTTCTTCGCCCTCGGCCGCCTGACCATCGCCGATATTGCCTGCGCACCCATCGTCAAGCGCTGCCTCGATTTCGATATCGACAGGCCGACCCTGCCGGAGCTCGAGCGGTGGATCGCGTCGGTCGCCGCGCGTCCGGCTTTCAAGGCAGCGACCGGTGCGGCGGCCGCCGCCACGAAGGTCGCCTGATGATCGGGCGTGTCGCCCTTATCGGTCTGGGGACGATGGGCCCCGGCATCGCCGCGCGTCTGGCGCGCGGTGGTCTCGAGGTCGCCGCCTACGACGTCGCGCCGGCCGCGGTGGAGCGCGCCCGCGACATGCTCGATAATGCCATGGCAGTGCTGGATCAGCTCGGCATCGCTCCTCCCGAAACCGGTGCCGGGGCGGTGCATTTCGCCGGCAGTCTCGCCGAGGCGGTCTCCGATGCCGATCTGGTGATCGAAAACGTGCCGGAGAAGGAGGACGTCAAGGCGGAGATCTACCGCGCGATCGACCCGCTGATCGGACCCGACGTCATCGTCGCCTCCGATACCTCCGGCATTCCGATAACGAAACTGCAGGCCCACATCTCCGTTCCCGAGCGCATGGTCGGCATGCATTGGTCGAACCCGCCGCACATCGTTCCCATGATCGAGGTGATCGGCGGCGAGAAGACCGCGCCCGGCACCGTCGCCACTATCCGCGAACTGATCCGCTCGATCGGGCTGTTGCCGGTGGTGGTCAAGAAGGACGTGCCGGGTTTCGTGGAAAACCGGGTGCTCTACGCCCTCCTGCGCGAGGCCGTCGATCTCGTCGAGCGCGGCGTCATAGAGCCCGAGGACCTCGACACCTGCGTATCCTGGGGCATCGGCTACAAGATCGCCGTCATCGGCCCCATGCAGCTTCTCGATATGGCCGGGCTCGACATCTACCGCTCGGTCTCCTCCTTCCTGAACGCCGATCTTTGCAACCGTGACGATGTCGCGCCGATGATCACGGAAAGGACGGAGTCATCGAGGTTCGGCATCAAGTCGGGCGAGGGGGTGTTCCCATACACGCCCGAGCGCATCGGCGCGCTCCAGGCCGAAAGGGCGCGCAAGCTGATCGCCGTGCGCCGCATCCTGGAAGGCGGGGAGTAGCGCGATGGAGGCGGCGGTGGATGCGGGACGGAGCGGCGAGCGCGCGGGCGGGGCGAGCGTCACCTTTGCCGTGCGGGCAAAGGAGGCGGCGCACCGCGTTCTGGGCGTGGCGCTCATCCTCGTGGTGGGGGCCAATGTCTTCAACGCCACCGGCCGTTACGTGCTTGGCTATTCGTTCACCGGCACGGACGAGTTCATGGTCTATACGATGATCTGGGTCGTCATGGCGGGCGCGGTCATGTCGCTGGCAAGCCGCGAGCATATCGGAATCAATCTGCTGCCCTTCTATGCGCGGGGGCGCTTGCGCCATCTTCTTCATTGCATTCACGACCTGACGGCGCTGCTGGCGTGCGGCTATGCGACCTATGCCTCCGCCGGCTTCGTTACCCGCATCGCGCGATTGGGCACGGAGAGCATGGGGCTCGGCATACCCATGACGGTGCCGCATGCGGCGCTTCTGGCCGGCTTCGCCGCGCTGACGCTGGTGGCGGCTCTTCTCCTGTCGCGCAGCATCCTTGCCTTGATGCGCGGGGAACCGCACGCGGAGGAGGGCTCGTGACCGCCGTGCTCGCCATCGTCCCGCTGGCGCTTCTGGCGCTGGGCACACCCGTCTTCCTGGTCTTCCTGGCGGCGGTCGCGCTCACGCTCGTTTTCGTGCTGCCGATACCGCCGCTCGCCCTGCACCAGGTGATGTTCGGCGGCCTGGACAACTATGCGCTCCTGGCCATTCCCTTCTTCGTATTCGCCGGCGAACTCATGGGCGCCAGCGGCATCGCTTCCCGGCTGATCGCCTGGGTGCTTGCGCTCGTGGGGCGGATGCCGGGCAGTCTCGGCGTTGCCACCGTCGGTGCTTCCACGGCGATGGGCGCCATTTCGGGCTCCAGCGTCGCAGCGGTCGGCGCATTGGGCAAGACGCTCTATCCCAGGCTCGTCGAGGGAGGTTACGGTCGGGAGCGCGCCGCCGGCCTCATCGCCTCAAGCGGCGCCGTCGACATCGTCATTCCGCCCAGCATCGCCATGATCCTCTACGGCCTCGCCGCCGAACAGTCGATCCCGCGTCTGTTCATGGCCGGTATACTTCCGGGCCTGCTGATCGCTTCGATGATCTCGGTCTTCATCATCCTCATGGCGACGGTGAAGGGCATCCCCGTGGTCGGCCGCTTCGACGTCAGAAAAGCCCTGGCGGCGACGAAGGATGCCGTGGCGGCGCTCTTCATGCCGGTCTTCGTGCTCGGCGGCATCTACAACGGCTGGTTCTCACCGACCGAAGCCGGCGGCTTCGCGTGCCTCTACGCCATGATCGTGGCGCGCTTCGTCTACCGCTCCATGAGCTGGGGAGACATCGTTGAGGCGGCGGGCAACGCGGCCATGCTGTCGGCGCGCATCATGGTCATCGTGGCGGCCGCCGGCATCGCAACCTGGCTTCTGACCACGCAGGGGGTTCCGCAGGCCATCGTCACCTGGATCGAGGCGCTCGAGATGTCGCCGGTGATGTTCCTCCTGGTCATCAACATGGTGCTTCTGGGGATCGGCTGTCTGCTCGATCCGACGACGGCGATCCTCGTTCTCGCGCCGCTGCTGGTTCCTATCGCCGTCTCTCTCGGCGTCGACCCGGTCCATTTCGGCATCGTCATGACCGTCAACCTGGCGATCGGCATGTTCACGCCGCCCTTCGGGCTCAACATCTTTGTCGCCCAATCGGTAACGGGCCTGCCGGCGCACGCGATCTATCGCGGCATCGTGCCCTTCCTGGCGGTGCTCGTGGCGGCGCTCCTCATCATCACCTACGTGCCGGCGCTCTCGCTCGCGCTGGCTCCAGCAATCTGACGGGAGAGGCAAGTGCGATGACAAGGAAACTTTTGACGGCGGCAGGTATCTCCATAGCGCTGGCGGTGACGGCGCTGCCGGCCATGGCCCAGTCGACCATGAAGCTGGCCTCGGCGACCATCAACGATGTCCAGCACGAATGGCAGAAGGTGTTCGCGGCGGAGCTGGCCGAACGTGTCGGAGACGCGGTCACCACCGAGATATATCCCGCCAGCCAGTTGGGCGCCATTCCGCGCATGTCGGAGGGCGTTCTGCTCGGTACCATCGAGGCCTTCACGACGCCGACGTCCTTCATGACGAACGTCGATCCGCGCTTTCAGGCCTTCGACGTGCCGGGCCTGTTCCGCACACCGCAGGACGTGCACAACGCCATCCACGATCCCGAGTACCGCGACCATCTGGAAGAGATGTTCCTCGACAAGGGCCTGCGTGTCATCGGAGCGATCTACAACAGCCCGACGGTGGTCTTCACCATGCTGCCGGCGGAGACGCTCGAGGACTTGAATGGCCTGAAGATCCGCACCTTTGCCTCGCCCATGCAGATGCGGCCCATGGAACTGCTCGGCGCCACGCCGCTGCCGTTGGCGCTCTCGGAGGTCATCCCGCAACTGGAGTCGGGCGGCCTCGACGGCATGCTGGTGGGCATGCCGATCCTCACCGCTTTCAAATATTACGACGTCGGCAAACACATTACCGATCTGCGCTTCGCCGAGATTGTCTCGGTGACCGTGGTCAACGAGGCCTGGTTCCAGTCGCAGAGCGAGGCGGTCAAAACGGCGATCGTCGAAGCGGGACGCGAGGCCGAGCTTTCGGTGTTCGACTGGGGCGTCGAGAATGTCGAGCGCACCTATCAGGTGTGGCAGGACAATGGCGGCATCGTCAACGAGCTTGCCCCGGAGGAACGCCAGCGCATGCTGGACGAGTTCGCCGAGCTAGCCGGGACACTGGTCGAAGCGGACCCGGCCCTCAAGGCCGAATATGAGCGCCTGCGCAAACTGGTCGATGCGGGGAAGGGCGAATGAGGGCGGCCTTTTCCTACCGGCATTCGAGCCTGTCGCCGGCCGGTGCGCAACCAAGGTGGAGCGGTGTTGCGCGGGCGTGCGGCGTCCGGTCGAGCGGGATCGTCCAACGCGTGACATACGCCTTGCCGGCGATGCCGCACCAGACCCGCTCCACGGGCAGGGGCTCGCCGTGCGCGTTGCGGGCGAAATGGGTTCCCGTGGAATCGTCCACCCAGAGCGTAAATCCACCTTCCGTCCCCGGCGGGATCATCGCCAGGTCGAGAGAGAACCAGTGGGCTATCTCGGCCTTGCAGTCGATGGCCGAACGGCCCTCGTTACCGACCGTGACCGGCCAGGCGGACAGCGCCCCGCCGGCGGCCGGATACGAGACGATCACCATCGATACGCCGACAAGCACACGGGAGAATTGAAGCCGAAACACCATCGCCTCGTAAGAGAAGGAGGGGAGTTCGCTTCGAGACTACACGATAAAAAGAAACGAAAACAACGAGATAATTCTCTTATCAACAATGGGAGACGTGAAATGATGAAGTTAGTGAAAAGCCTGGCAGGCGCGGCGCTATTGAGCGGTGTCGTGATGGCGGGCGCCTGGGCGGGCGAGATCGGGTCCATCGCCATATTGACGCCGGAGGAAGGAACCGACTTCGGCTGGAACCAGCAGGGCATTGAGTCCGCGAAAGCCGCCGGCGAGGCGACCGGCGTGGAGGTGATCGTCGCACAGGGGCTCGGCTATGGTGACGTACGCCCCACCTTGCGCGAGCTTGCCGAGGAAGGTGCCGGCCTGCTGATCGCACATGCCAGCGGCTACAACACGTCCGCACCCGAGATCGCCGAGGAACTGGGCGTTCCGGTAGCGGTCGTCGATACGCCGAGCGCGCGCACCGAGGGGCTGATCGCCGATTATACGCTCAGCGGGCATGAAGGTGCCTATCTTGCCGGACGATTGGCCGCCAAGATGACGCGTTCCAAGGCGGTCGGCATCGTCGTGTCGGGCGAGCCGCCGTCCTGGAACTCGCAATCGGCGGGGTTTGCCCAGGGCGTTCGCGACGAGGATCCGGAAGTCGACATCACCTATGCGGTGATCGGACCGGCCGCCTATTCCGATGCGGCTGGCGGCAAGCGGGTGACCGAAAGCGTGATCGCCGCGGGTGCCGACATTATTTTCGGCCAGGGCAACGGGTCGAGCTTCGGCATGATCCAGGCCGTCGCGACGGCGACCGCTGCCGACGGCGGCGATGTCTGGTTCATCGACGTGATCGGCGACAAGTCGTCCGTCGCCGAGGACGTGCTCCTGTCCTCGGTCATCTGGGACATCACGCCGGTCTATACGGCGATGATCGAGGATATCAGGAGCGACACCTACGGCACCAAGACCTACGCCATCGGCCTTGCCGACGACTCGGTGAGACTTTTGAAGACCGACGCGATTCCGGACGACGTCTGGGCGGAGATCGAAGAGATCCGCGCGAACATCGTTTCGGGCGAGCTGACGGTCGAGCCGATCTTCGAGGCGACGAAGGTGCGGGCGCTGATGACCGACGTGTCGGAGTAAGGCCGGCACGCCTGACGCGCGGCCGGAGGCCCCGCCTCCGGCCTGTTCCCCCGTCGATTGCCGAGTGAACCATGAATATCGCCACCGAAACTCCGGAAGCCCGTCTCCATCCGCCCATCGTCGCGCTCGAGGGGGTGACGAAGCGTTTTCCGGGCGTCGTCGCCAATGACGACATCGACCTTGAGATCCGCCCCGGCGAGGTACACGCCCTCCTGGGTGAAAACGGCGCCGGCAAGTCGACGCTCATCGGCATGCTCTCCGGCCTGATCCAGCCGGACGAGGGGCGGATCCTGATCGACGGCGCACCCACGCCGATTACCTCGCCGCGCCACGCGCTCTCGCTCGGCATCGGCACGGTCTTCCAGCACGTGATGCTGGTGCCGACGCTCACCGTGGCCGAGAATCTCCTGCTCGGAGGCCCGTGGTGGCAAAGGCCGCGGATCGAGGAGCTGACCGAAAGGGTTGAGGCGATCAGCAAGACGCTGGGGATCTCGGTGCGGCTTGGCGCCCGCGTTTCGGAACTGTCGCTCGGCGAGCAGCAGCAGGTCGAGATCCTGCGCGCGCTCTTGCGCAACAGCCGCCTGCTCATTCTCGACGAGTCGACCTCGATGCTGACGCCGAAGGGCATCGAGGAACTGGGTTTGCTCATGCGCCGCCTTGTCGAAGAGGGGCTGGCGATCGTCTTCATCACCCACAAGCTGCGCGAGGCCGCCGCCTTCGGCGACCGCATCTCGGTGCTCAAGCTCGGCCGCAAGGTGGGCGAGATGCCACCGGAGCGGCTGCGCGCCCTGGACGAGGACGGTTTCGTCGCCGAAGTCGTGGAGATGATGTTCGGCGCGGCCCGAAGTGACGGTGAGAAGCCACAGCTGACGGCCAGGCCGGCGGCACACGAGGCGGCCCCGCTTCTTCAGGTGCGCGGCCTGGAAGTGCATTTGCATGGCGATGCGCCGAGCCTCCGCGACATCTCCCTCGAGATCGGCCGGGGCGAGATCTTCGGCATCGCCGGCATCGACGGCAACGGCCAGAAGCAGCTCGCCGAGGCGCTTGCCGGACAATTGCCCGCCGATGGTGGCAGCGTGATCTTCGACGGCTCGCCGCTCGACGGACTGGGGGTCGGCGAACGCCGCCGGCGCGGATTGCGCTACCTGACGGATGACCGCCTGGGCGAGGGGACCGTCGGCTCGTTTCCGGTGTCCATCAACTATTTTCTGAAGCAGATAGGGTCTCCGCCGTTCTGGCGTTCCGGCGTCGAGCAACGGGCTCTGATGCAGCAACGCGCCGGGGAACTGACCCGTCAATACGACGTGCGGACGCCGAGCCTTGCAACGCCGGTGGGGCGGCTTTCGGGCGGCAATATACAGAAGGTGCTCATCGCGCGCGAACTGGCCGAGGGCGCGCGCGCCGTCATCTTCAACAAGCCGACCTACGGGCTCGACGTCGCCAATACGCTGGCGACCCGGCAGCGCATTCGCGAGGTCGCCGAGCGCGGGCTCGCGGTGCTGCTGATTTCGACCGACCTGGAGGAACTTTTGAGCATGTGCCATCGCATCGCCGTCATCTCCGACGGCAGGCTCGC
This sequence comes from Nitratireductor sp. GCM10026969, assembly GCF_042660605.1. Lineage (NCBI taxonomy): Bacteria > Pseudomonadati > Pseudomonadota > Alphaproteobacteria > Hyphomicrobiales > Phyllobacteriaceae > Nitratireductor > Nitratireductor sp. GCM10026969. The sequence goes on along the minus strand of NZ_JBHSUM010000010.1, from coordinate 130 downwards.
CGGAACCGTCGACAACACCGACGATGCGGCTTCGCGCATCGGCCGCCTGATGATCGGGCTTGCGGCATGAGCGTGAATTCGGCAGACGCTCCGGGCCCGGCCGCGCTCGACGCCGCACCGGGGGCCGCCC
>NZ_JBHSUM010000009.1:0-70645 GCF_042660605.1 Nitratireductor sp. GCM10026969 | reverse complement strand
GGCGGCGTGCGCCGCATGGGTCACCGCCTGCCTGGTGTTCACTGCGCCGGTGCCGACGATGGTGGGCACGCCCGCCGCGACGAGCCGCGCCACGCCCTCCATGCGTTCGGCGTCCGTCAGAAGCGGCCAGTCGCCCATCGAGCCGCAATAGACGACGGCGGACATGCCCGCTTCGATCAGCTCCTTGCCCTTCTTCACGAGCGCGGCGTAGTCGGGTGTGCGCTCCGCCGTGCAGGGCGTCATCAGGGCGGGAATTGTGCCTGTGAAAATGTTGTCAGCCATCTTTCTATCCTTCGGGTGTGCCGGGCACCGGGAGTTCGGCGGTATGCGACTGCGCTTCTGACAATGGCATCGCGCCGGATGTGCCCGTTAGGGGAGGGGGACGGTCGGTCAGAACCCCACAATCTTGGAGGGCAGCCAGGTCGTGAGCTCGGGAAAGAGCGCGATCGCGACCAGGGTCACCAGTTGCAGCAGAATGAAGGGTGTCACGCCCCGGCACATCTGGCCGTATGTCATGTCGGGCGGCGCAATGGATTTCAGGTAGAAGATCGACGATGCCATGGGCGGCGTGAGATAGCTCGTCTGGATCACGACGATCACCATCGTGCCGAACCATATCGGATCGATGCCGGCGGCGCGGATGAAGGGTGTGAAGAGCGGCACGCAGATCAGCACGTTCGCGGTCCAGTCGAGGACGAAGCCGAGGAGTAGGACGATCAGCAGGAACAGCGCGATCATGCCCGCGTCGCCGAGCCCGGCGGTTTCGACCATGGTGCGGATGAGGCGCGACCCGCCATTGGCCGCGAAGGTGCCCATGAACATGGTGCCGGCCGCCACGATCAGCAGGATCATAGCCGAGATGCGCACGGTGATCTTCAAGGATTCGCGCAGCATGCCGAGGCTGAACCGGCCATAGGCGATGCATAGGATCAACGCGCCCACCGCACCCACGGAGGCGGCTTCGGTCGGCGAGGCGATACCGGCGAGCAGCGAGCCGAGCACGGCAAAGATCAGGGCGAAGATGGGCAGGAGGGACGTAGCGGTCAGGCGCAGCTTCTCCGCCAGCGGAACGTCGGCGAAATCGTCTTCCGCGTCGGGTTTTTCGGGCGGACGCACCAGACCGTGGACCAGGAGGAATAGGATGAACAGCCCCACCATCAAAAGCCCCGGCAGCATCATGCCGGCAAGAAGCTCGCCCACCGACATCTGAGCAAGCGAGGCATACATCACCGCGATGACCGAGGGCGGGATCATGGTGCCCAGCGAGCCGCCCGCGCAGATCGTGCCGGCGATCAGGCTGTTGTCGTAGCGGTAGCGCTTCATGGCCGGAATCGCCATCATGCCGATCATCACCTCGACGGCGCCGACGACGCCGGCGGCGGCGGCGAAGATCGCGCCCATGGCGATGGTGGCGACGGCGAGCCCGCCCGGTAGGCGCGACATCCAGAGCTGCATGACTCGGAAGAGCCGCTCGGCGATGCCTGAGCGTTCGAGAATCGCTCCCATCAGGACGAACATCGGGATCGCCGCGAGGATAAAGTTCGTGGCGGCGGAATAGAAAGAGCCGTAGAGCTGCCCGAAAGCGTTCGGCCCGAAGGCAATCAGCCCCGCTCCAGCCGAAACCACGGCGAGCGAAAAGGCAATCGGAATGCCCGAAAGGACGAGCAGGAACAGCATTGGAAACATGAGCGCGGCAATGAGCATGGCTCAGGCTTCCAGATCGAAATCGGTGTTGGTCTCGCCCCGGAAGGCGCGCAGGCCCTGCACGGCGATCTGGAGGGTAAGTGCCACCAGGCCCAGCGCCAGCATGGTGTAGAAGGGCCACATGAGGGGCGCCCAGGGGCTGACCATCTCCACCTCGCCTGTCGCATAGGCACGCCAGGCGCGGCCGATCGCGAACCAGGACAGGCCCGCGAAGATGGGGGTCAACAGGATGAAGAAAACGATGCCCTCGATGGCGCGGCGAACGCCGGACGGCATCTTCTGTGCGAGGAAGTCGATGCGCACATGGGCGTCCTGGCGCAGCGCGTAGGCGGCGCCGAGGACGAAGAGCGTTCCGGTGCACATGTAGGAGATGTCGAACGCCCAGATGGTGGGCGCGCCGAAGACATAGCGCGCCGCGACCTCATAGATCATGGAGACGACCAGCACGAGGGTTATCAGTTCCGCAACGCGGGAAAGCGCTCCCGACATCGCGTCCACCGTCCTGAACAGCCGATTCATTCCGGTCGTCTCCGATCCTTGCGTTTTCAGTCTTCGTTGCGGATCAGGTAGCTGCTTTCGGAAGACCAGCGGTCCTTGAAAGCCATATAGTCGGAAAGCAGTTCCGCCATCTGGGGCTTGTCTTCCTCCTTCAGGGCCGCGGCCTTCTTGGTGATCCAGTCGACGCCGGCTTCGGACAGCTCGGTCACGAATTCGGGATCGAGGGTGATGATCTCGTTGGGTCCTTCGCGATAGGTCTCCATCGCTTTGAGGTCTTCGCTGTAGAAGTGCAGCAGTGCCTGCATCGTCGTCAGGTCCGCGGCCTTTTCGACCAGCGGCTTCAGCTCATCATCGAGCGCGTCCCAGGTTTCCTGCTTGAGAACCACCTCCCACAGGAAGGTCGGCTGATGGACGCCGGGCACGATGATGTACTTCGCCGCTTCATGGAAGCCTTCCGGCAGGTTGCCCGAGGGCGGGCCCCACTCGACCAGATCGACGCCCTTGCGCTGCAGAAGCGTGTAGATTTCACCGGGAGGCACGACCGTCGGCACGGCGCCGAAATATTCGCCCATCACCTCGGCCCAGGGGCCGGACGTGCGGTACTTGACGCCCTTGAGGTCCTCGGCAGTGCGGATCGGCACGTTGGCATGGGCCATGATTTCCGAAGAGCCGATGCCGACGATCAGGCTCTTGAAGCCTTCCTCGGCGCGCAGTTCGTAGAGCGCTTCCTTGCCGCCGCCCTCGTAAATCCAGGTGATGTAGGCCTCGGGGCCCATGCCGCCGGGAAAGCCGGCGAAGATCGCGTTGATCGGGTCCTGGTTGACCCGGTAGCTCGGCGTGGAGTGGCCGGCCTGGACGATGCCGTCGCGTACGCCGTCATAGACCTGCAGGGCGGGCACGAGAACGCCGGCGCCAAAAGGTTCGATCTCGACACGGCCCTCGGTCAGAACGTCGACGTTCTCGGCGAAGCGCTCGAGAAAATTGATGTAGAACGGCGAGCCCTCGGGCACCGAGGTCGGCACCTGCCAGGTGACCTCCTGAGCCGTGGCAGTCGTGCCCACCATCAGGAGCGGCACGATCAACCCCCATTTTCTGATGTGTTCGAACATTACAATCCCCTCTTGTTTGTCTGTTCCACGGGCCTGTGCATGGCGCCAGGCGGTTCCGGTCGCCCGCCGCACGGAACCGAAGGTTTCACTGGCCGGACGCGCGCCGGCTCCAGCCACGATGCAGGCTAATGCAGAAGACTTTTCATGTCGACAACAAATATACATGAAATCCGGCGTAACGTTCGGCGGCACTCCACGGCTGTCATTTTTTGCGGGGAGAATGCGGCCGGTAGGCCTACCGTCAGAGCGTCAGTTCGGCGTTCACGCGGCGGTCGGCGGCGATATAGGCCTGAATCTGGCGGACGATCTGGTCCGCGTGCGCCCGGGCCACGCGGTCTGCGCGCGCCACGTCCTGGGCTTCGATGGCGGCGACCATCTCCTCGTGCTCGTCGAGATAGGCGCGTGGCAGTTCGTCATTGAAGGAGGAATAGTAGAAGCGCAGAAGGCGGCGCCCCTCGTCGAGCAACCGCTCGAAGAGCTCGGTATAATAGCGGTTCTTGCCCGCCCTTGCGATCTCGGCGTGAAAGTTGCGATTCACCTCGATCATGCCGGAGACGTCCTTTGCCGCCACGGCTTCGGCATAACCTGTCTGCAGCGCGCGGATCGTGGCGATCTCATCCTCCGTTCGGTTGGCGGCGGCCAACCGCGTGGTCACCCGGTACATCAGCGAAAGCGCATCGAAGAACTGCGGCATCTCCAGGAAATCGATCGGCGCGACGACGGTCGAGCGGTTGGGGAGGGTGACGACCAGTCCGTCGCTCGCCAGCCGCACAAGCGCCTCGCGGATGGGCGTCCGCGACATGCCGAAACGCTCGGTCAGCTTGATTTCGTCGATGAGGCTGCCGGGCGGAATCTTGAGTTCCAGGATCTCCCGCTTGAGGGTGGCATAGGCTGTGGCCACGCCGAGTCCGCGCTTGCGCTTGGCGCCGTTCGCCTCCGAGGCGGCGGAGGTTTGTTCGTTCATGAGTCCGCACCCTGCCAATAGGAACATCTTGTCGACAAGGTGTTCCTATCAGCGGGCATGCCGAAATGAAAGGGGCCGCCGCGCGCGACAGCCCTGAAAGGCACGCCGGCAAAAGGCGATGCCTTTTCCGTTACGCGGCCCGGGTCTGCTCGGCCTGCCGTGCCAGATGCCACAGCGCGTTGGCGTTGAGCGGCGTCTTCGACACCTCGATGCCGAGCGCGTCGGCGACGGCATTGGCGATCGCCGCCGCCGGCCCGATCGCGCCGCCTTCGCCGAGGCCCTTTGCGCCGAGCGGCGTGAGCGGTGTCGGCGTTTCGATGTGATGCAGTTCGATCTCCGGTATCTCGGTCGCCAGCGGCATCAGATAGTCGGCGAAGGTGACGGTGAGGGGCTGGCCTTCCTCGTCATAGATGAAGTGCTCGAGCATGGCCGAGCCGATGCCCTGCACGACGCCGCCGCGCACCTGGCCGTCGACGATGAGCGGGTTCAGGATGGTGCCGCAGTCCTCGACCACGACGAAGCGTTTGAGCCGCATCTTGCCGGTTTTGGTGTCGATCTCGACCACCGCCGCGTGGACGGCATTGGAATATGTGCCGTCATTGGGTCCGTCGAGCGAATATTGCACCTCCAGCCCCGGTTCCATTCCTGCCGGCAGCTGGTCGACATTGCGCAGCGCGGCGCGCGCCAGCTTGGCGACGGCGATATGCCTGTCGGGATGGCCTTCCGGATGGGCCGCACCGTTCTGCAGGACGATCTTCTGCGGGTCGGCCTGAAGAAGATGGCCGGCAATGGCCTTGAGCTTGTCGGCTATGCGGGTGGCGGCGACATGCACCGCGCCGCCACCGAGCGCCCCGCCGCGGCTGCCCCATGTGCCGACGGAATAGGGGGTCGTCAGCGTGTCGCCGTGACGCACATGCACATCCGCCGGATCGATCCCCAGGGCATCGGCGGCGACCTGGGCCATGACGGTCTCGTGGCCCTGGCCGTGGTTCTGCAGGCCGATGTCGACGAAGGCCTGTCCGTCGGGCGTCATCTCCACCCGGGCGGCGATATAGCCGGTCTCGATGGGCACGCGGCGGCGGGTGAAGTCGGGCGTGCCGTGCGCGGTCTGCTCGACGAAGCAGGCAAGGCCGACGCCGATCCTTTTGTGCGGATCCTTGTGCGAGGTTTCGGCCGCCGCGCGATCCTCGGCCAGAAGGTCGCGGGCCTTCTCCAGGGTCTCTGCGTACGAGCCGGGATCATAGGTGAAGCCGAGCGCATTGGTGTAGGGGAAGTTCCGGACGACGTTCTTGAGACGGAAGGCGATGGGATCGAGGCCGAGCTCCTTGGCGATGTCGTCCATCAGCCGCTCCTGCGAGAACACGGCGGACGGGCGCCCGACGCCGCGATAGGTGCCGATCGGGCACTTGTTGGTCGCCAGGGCGCGGAAGGTGGCTTCGTAGTGCTGGAAGTCATACGGGCCGGGCATCACCTTCGCCGCCATGCCGGGGTCGCCGGCGGCGGTGAACGGGAAGGTGGAATAGGCGCCGACATCCACGCTGATGTCGGCTTTCAGCCCGAGAAGCCGGCCGTCGGCGGAAACATAGGCCTCGAGCGTATGGCTGTGGTCACGGGCGTGGATGCTGGAGGTGAGATGTTCGCGGCGGTCCTCCACCCATTTCACCGGACGGCCCGTCTTCATCGCCAGCCAGGGGACGAGGACCTCCTCCGGGAAGACCTGTCCCTTGACGCCGAAGCCGCCGCCGACATCCGGGGCGACGACGCGCAGGCGCGATTCCGGCAACCCCAGTTCCTCCGCGATATAGGTGCGCACGAGATGCGGGATCTGCGTCGAGGACCATACGGTCAGCGTCCGGCTGGCGGGATCGTATTCGGCGGCGACGCCGCGCCCCTCCATGGGCACGCCGGCCTGGCGCTGGGTGGTGTAAGTGCGCGTGATCACATGGGCGGCCTCGGCCTTCGCCCTGGCGATGTCGCCGCCCTTCATCTGCCGTTCCACGAAGACGTTGGTGCGCCATCCCTCGAAGAGGCCCGGGACCTCCGGATCGCGCGCCTGATCCATGGTCGTGACCACTTCCAAGGGATCATAGTCGACAAAGACCATCTCGGCGGCGTCCTCCGCCCGGTAGGCGTCATCGGCCAGCACCGCGGCGACCGCCTCGCCGACGAAGCGGACGCGATCCCTGGCGAGCAGGGGCTGCTCCGAATACTGCATCTCCGGATAGTCCTGGTGCGCCTTGATCGACAGATCGCCGATGTCGGCGCCGGTGAAGACCTGCGTCGGGAATCCGATGTCCGCGAGCGCCTCGGTGTCGATCTCCAGGATTTTCGCATGCGCCATCTGCGCGCGGACGAAGCGCAGATGCAGCATGTTCGGCAGCCGGATGTCGTCGATATAGCGCGCCGTGCCGGCAAGCAGGCGCGTGTCCTCGAAACGCTGAATCCGGGCGCCGATGTGTTTTGGCCGGTCCATATGCTGGGTCATGCCTGCGCGCCCTCCTTGAGATTTTCGCCGATGACCTTACGCACCGCTTCGACGATGCCCTGATAGCCGGTGCAGCGGCAGATATTGCCGCTCATGGCTTCGCGGATCTCCTCGTCGCCCGGCATGCGTCCCTCGGCCGTCATCGCGTCGACGAACGGGATGAGCGTCATGATGAAACCCGGCGTGCAATAGCCGCACTGCAGGCCGTGCTCGCTGCGGAAGGCCTTTTGCAGCGGGTGGTCGGCGTCGACGCCGCCGACGCTTTCCACGGTGCGGACCGACATTCCGTCGCATTGGGCGGCGAAGGTGAGGCAGGACAGGCGTGGCTTGCCGTCGAGATGGACCGTGCAGCAGCCGCAGGCGCCCTGGGCGCAGCCGATGTGCACGCCCGACAGGTTGAACTCCTGACGCAGAACGTCGGCGAGCAGCCGGCGCGATTCGACGCTGAGCCGGCGCGTCTCGCCGTTCACTTCGAGGGTGATCTCGATCATGATGCCTCCATTGCGCGGGAACAGGCGACGGAAAGGGCCCGTTCCACCAACTGCCCGATCAGCGCGCGGCGATAGTCCGCGCTGGCGGAATGATCGTCGGGGGGATTGAGGGTTTCGGTGAAGGCGGCGATGGCGGCCGCGGCATCCGGGCGTGCCAGCTCCAGGCCTTCCAGCGCTTCCTCCAGTTGCGGAGCGCGCATGGCCGTCTGGCCGGCGCCCGAACAGGCGACCGCCGCGCGGGTGACGCCGCCTGCGGCGTGCTCCAATGTCACGCCGCAGGCGGCAATCGCGAAATCCCCACGCCGTTCCGCCATCTCGACAAAGGCGCCCGAGGAGGACGCCGGCGGAACGGGCAGTTCGACGGCGACGATCATCTCGCCCGGCTCCAGCACCGTCATATAAGCGCCTTCGAAGAACTGCGTGGCGGGGATGCGGCGTTCACCCCCGGCGGAAGCGGCGATGATCTCCCCGTCATGAAGCATGCACAAAAGCGGCAATTCGGCCGTGGGGTCCGAATGGGCCAGGCTCCCGCCAATCGTGCCGTTGCGGCGGATGGTGGGATGCCCGATGGCGTGTACTCCGTCGATGAAGGCCGGAAAATTGTCGATAATGAGTGGCTCGGCGAGATAAGTTTCGTGGCGCACGAGGGCGCCGATGCGGATGACGCCGCCCCCTTCTTCGATGCCATCCAGCCCGAGGCCGTTGATGTCGACCAGGTGAGCGGGGCGGGCCAGCCGCAGGTTCATCATCGGCACGAGGCTCTGGCCGCCGGCAATCGGCCGGCCCTCGTCTCCAAACTCCTGAAGCAGCGCCAGCGCCTGCTCCAGGCTCTCCGCCTTATGATACTCGAATTCCGAAGGCCTCATCTGCAAGTCCGTTGGTTGCAAGCCCTTGGTGCAGGCACCGAGGGCATAGGGGTTACGTGGGTTCCGACCACAATCGAAACCGACGCGCCCGCAGGCGCGCGGGCGTGGCTGTTGCAGCCTGCGAGGAACCTACCCATCGGGCCTGTTGTATGCAATGAAAAAAAGATTGTAGACAAAAATGCGATCAACGTATTAGGTTTGGCCATGTCAGCCTCGCTCAGGATGGCTGAGGGGAACAGACGGCTGAAGCGGCCAGCGGCCGCCAGAACATTGGAACAACGCAAGGGAGAACGGAATGAACAAAGCGATCAAGGCGGCTCTAGGAGCGCTCGTGGTGGCCGCGCTTTCGAGCACCGCCACCATTGCCGTTGCACAGGAGAAGGTCACGCTCAGGATGGTCGGCGCGTTTCCGATCGGGCCTTCGCCCACGGCCGAGATCGGCAACAAGTTCATGGAAGCGGTCAATCGCCTGGGTGAAGGCAAGGTGGAGATCAGGTATCTCGGCGCATCCGACGTGGTGCCGACCTTCGATCAGCCCGAGGCGCTGGTGAACGGCGTCTTCGACGTCTGGTACGGAGCGCCGAACTATTGGGCCGGCGTCGTTCCCGGTGGCGACTTCACCGAATTGTCCGATCTCAAGGTTCCCGACGGCGGCCCCGGCTCGGAAATCTATGAATATCTGGTCGACATGTTCGCCGAGAAAGGCGTGCGCTATCTTGCGCATGCGGCCGGCGACGTCGGTGTCGGCACGCACAAGCTGAGCACCAATTTCGAGGTCGACTCGGTGGAGGACCTTCAGGGCAAGAAGATCCGCGTCGCGCCGCTGCTGCGCCACTTCGTGGAGGCGGTCGGGGCCGAGCCGATCACGCTCCCGCCGAGCGACATCTTCCTGGCCATCGATCGCGGCACGGTCGACGGGTTCACCTGGCCCGTGGCCGACGGCTACACCAACAACGGCTGGGAAGAGGTGACCGAAAATCTGGTCGATCAGCCCATGTATCGCAGTGGTGCGGGCCTGGCCATGAATCTCGACAAGTGGGAAAGCCTGTCGCCCGAGGTGCAGGATATCCTGACCGAGGCCGTGGTCGAGGCGCAGACCTTCGCACAGGATTGGTTCCTGCAGAACGAGCAGGAGCAGATCGAGAAGATGAAGGCGGCCGGAATGGAGATCCTGCCCATCTCCGAGGCGGATTCGGAGAAGTGGACCGAGATCGCCAACGACGCGCTGTGGGAGTACTATCAGGAGGTCCTGACCGAGGATCAGGTCGCCGAGGTTTCGCGCCTGCTCGGGCGCGAGTGACGCGCTCTCCCCGCACAACCGCGGCCGCGCGCTCCGGTGACGCGGCTGCGGCCCAATAAGCGATAAAGACAACGCGGCGTCGGGGGTTGCGCATGCAACTGCTAGAGAAGATCTTCACTTGGATCGTCAATTTTTTTGCCGTGCTTGCCGGACTTCTTCTGGTGGCCATCATGCTGGCCACCGTTTTCAAGGTCGGCTTGCGCGGAATCGCGGGGCAGGGGATCATCGGGATCGACCAGCTCAGCGGAACCGCCATGGTCTATATGACCTTTCTCGGTAGCGTTTGGGTTTTGCGCAACGACAGTCACGTCACCGTCGACCTGGTGTTGAGCACGACGCGAGCGGCCGTAAGGCGCAACCTCATCGTTCTCAACTCCGTCATCGGCGCTATCATCTGCTTCATCGTCAGCTATTACGGTTTCGTCGCCGTTCAGACCTCTCTGGCCCGCGGCATAATGGTGGTCCAGGAGCTGGAAATCCCGCGGGCCATCGGGCTCTTTCCGATCCCCGTCGGCGCTCTTTTGCTTGGTATCGAATTCGTGCGTCGCGCGATAGCCGCCCATCGCGGCGCTTTCGACGTGCAAGAAACAATAAAAATGGAGGCTTGAGACTCCATGGAATGGTGGCAATTTCTTCTGGCCTTCTTCTCGGCCCTCGGTGTCCTGCTGCTCATAGGTCTGCCGGTCGCGTTCGCCTTCCTGCTCGTGAACATGGTCGGGGTCTACTTCCTGTGGGGCGGCACCTCGGGATTCAACCAGATCATCATGAGCATCGAAAGCTCGATCTCGACCTTCGTTCTGGTGCCTATACCGATGTTCGTCCTGATGGGCGCGATCATGTTCCATTCGGGGATAGCCCGGAAGATGATCGACGTTCTCGACCACTGGATCGGCTTCGTTGCCGGCCGGCTGGCCGTGCTGGCAATTACCACCGGGGCGGTCCTCGGCGCCCTGACCGGCGTGGCGATGGGGAGCGTGGCCATTCTCGGCTCAGCCCTCCTGCCCGAGATGAAGGAAAGGGCCTATGCGAAATCGATGTCCGTCGGGCCGATCCTGGCAAGCGGCAGTCTCGCCATCCTGATCCCGCCAAGCACGCTCGCCATCGTGCTCGCCAGCTTGGGTGGCTTTTCAGTGGCGAAAATCCTCGTGGCCATTGTGGTACCCGGGCTGCTTCTGGCCATGATGTACGCGACCTACATCATTCTGCGCTGCGTGTTCAATCCGGAACTGGCGCCGGCCTACAGGGTGCCGCAGGTGCCGATGTCGCAGCGCCTCAAGGAGACCTTCATCCACCTGGTGCCACCGGTCTCGATCATTGTCTTCGTGATCCTGGCCATCTTCTACGGCGTGGCGACGCCGACCGAGGCTGCGGCCCTCGGCACCTTCGTCACCTGTATTCTTGCCGCGCTTTACGGCTATTTCAACTGGAAGGTCATCCGTACCTCGATCGCCTCGGCGACGTCCCTGTCGATCATGGTCCTGATCATCCTCACGGGCTCGGCCGGATTCAGCCAGCTTCTGAGCTTCGCCGGCGTGACGACGGCGATCACCAGCTTTGCCACCGACCTGCCGGTTCATCCACTGATCCTGCTGATCCTGATGCAGCTGGTGGTCATGTTTCTCGGCATGTTTCTCGAGCAAACCTCCATCGTGCTGGTCACCATCCCGATCTTCCTGCCGATCATCCATGCCCTGGGCTGGGACCCGATCTGGTTCGGCACGATCATGATGCTCAATCTGGAGATGGCGACGATTACGCCGCCCTTCGGGCTGTCGCTTTTCGTCATGAAGGGCATCGCCCCGCCGGACGTGACCATCGGCGATATCTACAAGGCCGCAATCCCCTTCATCCTCATCAACATCGTCCTCATGGCCCTGATGATCGCCTTTCCGCAGATCGTTCTCGGGCTGCCGAACATGATGAACTGAGAACGGTAGCCGCGTCCGGCAGTGGGGTTCTTACGGGTCAAATATGCGTCAAAGGAGCAAGCAATGAGCACCGATCATCGCCAGGCCATCATCGACAAGGTCGAGGAGAACCGCGACTACGCGATCGAATTCCTCCGCCGGATGATCGCCATCCCGAGCGTTACCGGAGACGAGGCGGCGATCCAGAAGTTCGTCGCCGAGCACATGCGCAAAATCGGGCTCGATGTCGACATGTGGGAGACGGACTGGGAGGAACTCAAGAAGCATCCCGGCTACCGCCCCGTTGCGCGCGGATACGAGAACCGGCCCAACATCGTCGCCACGTACAAGGGCACCGGCGGCGGCCGCTCGCTGCTTCTCAACGGCCATACCGACGTCATCCCGGTCGGTGATGGATCGGGCTGGACCGACGACCCGTGGTCGGCGAAGATCCGCGTCGGGCGCATCTACGGGCGCGGCTCGGCCGACATGAAGAGCGGTGTGGCCAGCCATATCCTGGCGGTCGAGTTTCTGAAGCAGCTCGGGCTGCGCACGAAGGGCGACGTCTACGTCAACGTGGTCATCGACGAGGAGGTCAGCGGACACGGTACGCTGGACACCGTCATCCGCGGCTACCGCGCCGATGCCGGCATTTCCGGCGAGACCAGCGATCTGCACATCCAGCCGGCCTGCATCGGGCGCATCTGGTTCGAGATCGCCGTCCAGGGCAAGCCGGCCGGTGTCCAGAAGCGCTACGAGGGCATCAGTGGCATCGAACTCGGCAACAAGATCGTCAAGGCGGTGCAGGAGCTCGAGGACGAGCGCGTCGCCACGGTGACGCATCCGCTCTATCCCGTCGCCATCGACTCCCTGCCGTGCCTGATCGGCAGCTTCCAGGCGGGCAGCTATCCCAGCGCCTTCCCTGACAGTGCCGTGCTGAAGGGCTCGATCGGCACCGTGCCGGGCGAGGACCACGAGGGCGTCAAGCAGAGCCTGGTCGACAAGATCGCCAAGGTCGCCGCCGAGGATCCCTGGATGAAGGATCACCCGCCGGTGGTGCGCTTCGTCGGCTACGATGCCGAGGCCTCGGAAATTCCGACCGATCATCCGATCGTCGAGATGCTGAGCGGCATCTACAAGGAGCATACGGGCAAGGAGCCGGTGATTTCGGGCCGCCAGGGTGCGGCCGACACGCGCTTCCTCAACAAGTATGCCGACACGCCCACCGTCATTTTCGGTCCGGGTTCCACATCCGTCATGCACGCCAATGACGAGTACGTGTCGATCAACGACTTCATCACCGCCATCAAGGTGATGGCGCTGGCGATTCACGACTGGTGCGGGGTGGAAAGCGCGGAGTAAGCCGCGGCCTTTCGCCCGCCGACAACAGGAAAGAGCCAAATGGCCGAGTTGAAGCAGGAATTTGTCGTAGCGCAGCCCAGAGAGAAGGTCTGGGCCGTCTTCCAGGATATCGAGACCGTGGTCGGCTGCCTTCCGGGCGCCAGCCTGACTGAGCCGCCGACCCCGAACCACGCCAAGGGCCGCATGACCGTCAAGCTGGGGCCGGTGAAGGCGAATTTCGCCGGCGAGGCCGACATCGAGCGCGACGAGGCCGGCTATACGGGTGTCATCAAGGGCTCCGGGATCGACAAGAGCCAGGGCTCGCGTGCCAAGGGCAATGTCCGCTATGCGCTGGAGGAGGCCGACGGCGGCGGCGCCACCAAGGTGGTCGTCGCCGTCGACTACACGCTCTCCGGCGCGCTGGCGCAGTTTTCGCGCGGCGGCATCGTCGAGGCCGTGGCCGCCAAGCTGACGGAGGATTTCGCGGCCAACCTCGAAGCGGAGCTGTCGGGCGGCGATGCCGCGGCCGATGCGCAACCGACGTCCTCTGCGGCCGGCGGCGGCGAACCGAAAGGAGAACCGCGCAGCGGGAAGGCGAGCGGGGCCCGGTCCAACGAGCTCAACGCGTTGAGCCTGATCGGCGCTGTCGTCAAGGGCTGGTTCAGAAGGCTTTTTGGTGCAAAGTAGGGGCATATAGCTGAAAGGACGGGTCCGATGCTTTTCGAGGTGCTGCGCAATCCGACCTATCAGCGTCTGTTCGGCGCCCAGATCATCGCTCTTCTGGGAACCGGACTGCTGACGGTCGCCCTCGGTCTTCTTGCCTTCGACGCGGCAGGCGGGGAGGCCGGCGTCGTTTTGGGGATGGTGTTCTTCATCAAGATGGTCGCCTATGTGGGGCTGTCCCCGCTGGCCAATGCCGTCGTTTCGAGATTGCCGCCGCGCCGCGTGCTGGTGGCGATGGACCTTGTCCGTGCCGCGGCCGCGCTGTGCCTGCCCTTCGTGGATTCCATCTGGCAGATCTATCTCCTGATCTTCGTGCTGCAGGGTGCGTCGGCGACGTTCACGCCGACATTCCAGGCGCTCATCCCAGAAATCCTGCCGGACGAGCGCCAGTACACCCGCGCCCTGTCGCTTTCGCGGCTGGCCTACGATCTCGAGAACCTGGTGAGCCCCGTCCTTGCCGGCCTCGCCTTGCTGTTCGTCAGCTATCATTGGCTTTTTGGCGGCACGACCTTCGGCTTTCTTTTGTCCGCGCTGCTGGTCATTTCGGCGACATTGCCGCACAGGGAGCGCGGGCAACAGGCGCAGCCCTTTCTCGACCGGCTGAGCCGGGGCATGCGGATCTACCTTGCGACGCCGCGCCTGCGCGGCCTGTTGTCGCTGAATCTGGCCGCGGCTTCGATCGGCGCGATGGTCATCGTCAACACGGTGGTGATCGTGCGCGCGGGCTTCGGTCTGGGTGAGCCGCAGGTGGCGATGGCGCTCGGCGCCTTCGGTGCGGGCAGCATGACGGCCGCGCTGCTCCTGCCGCGACTGCTCGACCGCCTCGACGACCGAACGGTCATGCTGGCCGGTGCCGCGGTGGTCAGCACTCTTTTCCTGGGCCTGTCACTCGGCCTCGGCAGCTTCACCCGGCCCGGCTGGGGGGGCTTTCTGGCTCTGTGGCTGGTGATCGGTTTCTGCTATGCCGTGGTTCTGACGCCCTCCGGCCGGCTGCTTCGGCGCTCCGCGCAAACGGCGGATCTTTCCCCGGTCTTCGCGGCCCACTTCGCCCTCTCACACGCCTGTTGGCTCGTCACCTATCCGCTCGCGGGCTGGCTGGGCGCGCGGCTAGGCATGGCCGAAACGGCGCTCGTCCTGGGTCTGCTCGCGGTGGCCGGCGTGCTGACGGCGCTGTTTCTGTGGCCGGTCCGTGGCGACAAGTCCGTCCTGGAGCACGTACACACGGATCTCGACCCGGCGGACCCGCACATCGCCAATGCCGTGCGCACACCGCACGGCTGGCGCCACGCGCATGTCTTCAACATCGACGATCGCCATCGGCGCTGGCCGAGCCACTGAAAAAAGCGACCGAATAAAAAGGCCGCCCGAGGGGGCGGCCTTTTTGGGCAGGTGCTTGTCTTTGCCTCAGCGCGGGATCGGGTGATGCACGCAGATGTTCTTGATCTGCTGATAGGCGTTCAGCGCTTCGAGGCCCTTTTCCCGCCCGAAGCCGGACAGCTTGTAACCGCCGAAGGGGAACTCCACGTCCAGCCCGACGGCAAAGGAATTGATCCAGACCTGGCCGGCACGCAGCCTCTCGGCCATTGCCAGGGCCGCATCGATGTTGCGCGTGTGGACGCCGGCCACGAGCCCGAACGGCGAGTCGTTGGCCAGGCGTGCTGCCTCCTCTGCGCCGTCGAAGGGAATGACGGTCAGGACCGGCCCGAAGATCTCCTCGCGTGCCACGCGTGCCGCGTTGCTGGCGCCGACGACCAGGCCGGGACGCACGAAGGCACCACCCGACAACGAATCTTCCTTCGGCGTCTGGGCACCGAGGATCAGCTCGCCTTCCTTGCGCGCGATGTCGTAGAACGCCTCGACATCCTTCTTGTGGGCAAGACTGACCAGCGGGCCGAGGTCGGGATCGTCGATGCCGGCGCCGATGGACATGCCTGTGATCTTCTTCTCAAGCCTGTCGACGACCTTGTCGTGAATGCTGCGCTCGACGAGAAGGCGCGTTCCAGCATTGCAGACCTGGCCACAATGAGTGAAGACGCCGCCGGCGATGACCGGCAGGGCACGATCAAGATCGGCGTCGGCGAACAGGATCTGCGGCGACTTTCCGCCCAGTTCCATGTTGCAGGGGATCGCGTGCGAGGCCGCGGCGACCATGACGCGCTCGCCGGTGGGCACCGAACCCGTGAAGGTGATCTGGTCTACGCCGGGGTGGCGCGCCAGCATGTCTCCGGCCACCGAGCCGCGCCCGTTGACGAGATTGACGAGACCCTCCGGCAGCTCGGCTTCCTGGCAGATCTTCATGAACTCGTAGGCGGTCACCGGCGTCTCGGCCGACGGCTTGATGATCACCGCGCAGCCGGCCGCCAGCGCCGGTGCGACGCCGCGGGCGATCAGCTGGAAGGGGTAGTTCCACGGGATGATATGGAGGCTGACTCCGATCGGATCCTTGACGGTCCAGTCGGACCAGTCGGGTCCGAGCGGAATGGAGCTGCCATGCAGCTTGTCGGCGGCGCCGGCATAGAACTCGAAGAACCGCGCCGAGCAGTCGACCTCCCAATAGGCGTCGCGCAGCGGCTTGCCGCTGTCGGCGCATTCCTTGCGCACCAGATCCTCACGGCGTTCGAGGATCAGGTCGGCGATCCGCTGCAGCACGCGGCCGCGCTCGAAGGGGCGCATCCGCCGCCACGGGCCTTCGTCGAACGCCTTGCGTGCGGCGGCGACGGCCTGGTCGACTTCAGTCTGACCCGCACGGGCGAATTCGGCGATGACCTTGCCGGTTGCCGGGTCATGGGTGCGCCCGACGCCGTCGGAGCCCTCGGTGAGGACCGAGTTGCCGCAGACGATGGGAATAAGCGGTGGAGAAAGGGTGTTCACGAAATGCCTCCTCGGTCGTGACGCTGCGATTAATTTCGAGGGCAGCCGCGGGGGACCGTCCTCCGGCAGGAGGCTTTCATGTGTATACAATATCGTTTTCATTGTCTACAGTATTTGACAGAGTGTGTTCCGAGTGGTACCCGATGTCTTCAAAAACGACACCAGATGGAGCCTTCATGAATCTTGAATTGCGGGGCAAGCGGGCCCTCGTTACGGCGGCCTCACGCGGACTTGGAAAGGCATCGGCCTTGGCGCTCGCCGAGGAAGGGGCGAGCATTGCCGTTACCGGGCGCGACCCGGCCCGGCTCGAGGCTCTGGTGGACGAACTGCGCACAGCCGGGGCGAGCGATGCCATCGCCGCCGTCGTCGATCTGGGGCGCCCCGAGACCTTTGCGGAAGCCGTCGAGGCTGCGGTCTCCCGCTTCGGCGGGCTCGACATCTTCATCGGCAATACCGGCGGGCCGGCGTCCGGGCCGTTCGTCGACATTCCGCGGGCGGAGTGGGAGCGCGCGCTGGGCGAGACCCTGCTGCCGATGGTGGATCTCTGTCACCTGGTGATCCCGCATCTGAAGACGTCGGATTGCGGACGCATTCTCTTCATCACCACCGTCGGCGTGAAGATCGTGCAGCCGCATATGGTTCTGTCCGATTCCCTGCGGCTGGCGATTGTCGGCCTGGCGAAGTCGCTGTCGCTGGAACTCGCCGAATACGGAATCACAGTCAATTGCCTCTGCCCCGGCCCGTTCAGGACCGACCGCATGGAGGACCTGATCACCGCGAGCATGGAGCGCGAGAAGGTCGATCGCACCGCCGCCGAGGCCATATGGCTGGAGGAGGTGCCGCTGGGCACGTTCGGTGATCCGGCGGATTTCGGCGCCATGGTTGCGCTCCTGTGCTCGCCGCGCGGGCGCTTCACGACGGGAACCGCCATGACGATCGACGGCGGCAAGTCCCGCGCCTACTGACCCTCATCAATGGAAACGCAGAAGATGACGAAGCAGCAGAATCTGGACGGAGGAGCGGCGGTCGTCCGCTGGCTGAAGGCGGCTGATGTCGACCACGTCTTTTCCGTGTCGGGCGGACCGATCAATCCCGTCTACAGGGCGTGTGCCGAACTCGACCTTCCGCTCGTCCACGCGCGCCACGAGGCGGCGGCCTGTTTCATGGCCGAGGCAGCCTCGCGCGTTAACGGCAAGGCGGGCGCGGTGGTCGTCACGCTCGGGCCGGGCGCCACCAACACGGTCACGCCGGCGCTGGTGTCGACGCTTGCCGGGACGCCCCTCATCATCATCGCAGCGCAGGCGCCCACGCACACCTTCGAGCGCGGTGCGGGCATGTCCTACGATCCGCTTCCCATCCTCTCCAGCGTCACGAAGTGGTCGGCGCGCGTCCTCGATGCGGATCGCATCTCCGAATATCTGGACATCGCCTGGCGCAAGATGTGGGCAGGCCGGCCCGGCCCGGTTTTCCTCGAGATTCCGGCCGACATCATGGCGGCGCCGCTATCGGGTTCTCCGGCTTCGCTCTCCCGTTCCGCGCCGCCGGCCCCGGCGCGCCCGGCGCCCTCCGCAGGTGATGCCGCACGGCTTGCCGAAGAACTGTCGCAGGCCAGGCGGCCGCTGCTTCTGCTCGGCGAGGAGATCTTCTGGACGGGCGGTGCCGGCTGGCGCGCGGTCATTGAGAAGCATCATCTGCCGTTCGCGACGCTGCGCCTGGCGCGCGGCATCGTCGACGAGCACCATCCGCTCTTCATGGGACCGGGCTACAGCCCCTGCAACGCGACCTTGCGCAAGGCGTTACAGGAGGCGGACCGTGTCTTTCTGATCGGCCATCACTTCGAGTTTGATCTCGAATTCGGCGACAAGCTCGGGGCCGAGACGCGCGTCATACAGATCGCTTCCGACCCGGAACTTCTCAACCGCAACCGGCGGGCCGACCTGGCGATCGCCGCGGCGCCGGCGAACGTGGTGCAACTGTTCGAGGCGGCACCGGAGGCGCCGGTCGAGCGGCAATGGGTCGACGGCCTGCTGGCCGGTTGGCGCGAGGAGTGGCAGGGCCAACTCGGCGCGGATGCCGAGGACGGCGGGCTTCACCCTATCGCCGCCATCGATGCGGTCACCGACGCCGCACCCGCCGAGACCATCTATGTGTCCTCGCACGGCAACGTCGATTTCTGGGCCGATGCGCGTCTTCGCCTCAACGCTCCCGGCCGCTATCTGCGTGCCGGTCAGTCCGGGGCGCTCGGCGCCGAGGTCCCGTATGGAGCCGGCGCGGCCTTTGCGGCGCCCGGTGCGCCGGTGATCGTCTTCGTGGGGGACGGCGGCGTCGGGTTCCATGTCACGGAGATCGACACGGCCGAGCGCTACGGCAAGCCCTTCATCATCGTCGTGCTCGACGATGAATTGTGGGGCGCCATCGCGCTGCCGCAGGAAGCCAGCTACGGCGCCATGTACGAGATGGACCTGCCGCGCCGCGACTGGGCCAAGGTGGCCGAGGGGCTGGGCGGCAAGGGCTATATCTGCCGCAATCGCGAGGAGATCGACCATGCGGTCAAGGATGCCCTTGCGAGCGGCAAGCCGGCCATCATCCAGGTCTCGGTGCGCTCGGTGATCAGTCCATACATGGAATACATCTCCTGAATTATGAAAACGAACGGGAATTCAAAGCGATGAAAGTCTGGAAGGACGGAGACAAGCGCGGCATCACGCCGCCCAATCATTTCGGCGGGCTCGAGGTCCTCGATATCGTTTCGCTGGCCGGCAGCCCTTTCTCGGTGCAGGTCTCCAAGGCGCCGCCCGGGGGCGGCGGTGAAATGCACCACCATGAAGAGTGGTCGCAGGTTTTCTACGTCGCAAAAGGTGAGATGACCTTCGATACGGGCAACGAGCGCTTCACGCTGAGCGAGGGTCAGTCGGTCCTGTTCGAGCCGGGCGATCCGCACTACACGTTGAACGAGAGCGAGGAGGAGAGCACCTGCCTGGTGATCACGGTCGATCACAGCCGGGCCGGTTCTCGGGCATAACGGTCGCCAAGTCGATTGCCTTTGCGTCGCGCCGGCCATATGGCGGATCTAGAATGGATACGCTTGGAAACAATGGCGAGAGGTGAACAATGCAACGCCAGCTAGTCTCGGGCAAGGAGACCGCTTCCACGGCCGCTACCGTGGTCGAAGCGCTGGAGGACGATATCCTCCACAGCGTCTTGAAGCCTGGTGACAGGCTTGACGAGCAGGCGCTAGCCAAGCGGTTTCAGGTCTCGCGAACACCGATCCGCGAGGCGCTGCGCGATCTGGCGTCAAGCGGGCTCGTCGAGATCCGGCGCAATCAGGGTGCCATGGTGCGCACCCTCACCACGACCGAACTCATCGAGATGTTCCAGGTGGTGGCGGAACTCGAAGGCCTGTGCTGCCGCCTGTGCGCCCGGCGCATGAACGACGCAGAACTGGCGGAAATCCGCAGGCTCAACGAGGTCTGCGACGAGCGCGCACGGGCAAACGATCATGACGGCTTCTTCGCCGCCAACAACCTCTTCCACGAGATGATCTACGACGGGTCGCGGAACGCCTATCTCCAGGAGGAGGTGCGCAAGCTGCGCAATCGCGTCAACGTCTACCGCCGCCACATCAGCTTCCAGCCGCGCCGCATGGTGCGTTCGGCGGCCGAGCACTGGAAGATCGTCGAGGCGATCGAGAAGGGCGAGGAGGAGGCCGCGCACAACCACATGCGCGAGCATGTCGACCTGCTGGCGGGTTCGGCGGCGGACGTGCTCCTGGCGCTCGAGGCGCGCAACAGAAAATAGGTCCGGCCGTCGAGCCGGCGCAAATCGGATACGTAACTCAATGAAGATCGTAGACAACCGGGCGGCAGCAAAGGGTGCAGCGCTGTCGCCGCAGGAGGCCGAAATCGTCGGGCTGAGCGCGCCCGGCATCGTCGCGCCGTTCATTGCCGCCTGCCCGAAGCACGGGGCCACGCCGCTCGTCCCGCTGCCGGGGCTTGCCGCTTCACTTGAGGTCGCCGGCATCGACCTCAAGGACGAGGGCCAGCGTCTCGGCCTCAAGAGCTTCAAAGCCCTCGGCGGCGCCTACGCGGTGGCGCGTCTGGTCCACGAACACGTGGAGGCGCGCCTCGGCCGCAAAGTCGCGCCGTCCGAATTGAGGGACGAGGCGATCCGGCCCATTGCCGCCGAATTGACGGTCTGCTGCGCCACGGACGGGAACCACGGCCGTTCCGTCGCCGCGGGGGCGCAGCTGTTCGGCTGCTGCTGCGTGATCTTCCTGCACGAGGGAGTCTCGAAAGGGCGCGAAGAGGCGATCGCCGGCTTTGGCGCGCAAATCCGCCGCACCGACGGGAATTACGACGCGTCCGTGGCCGAGGCGACCGAGACCGCCGAGCACGAGGGCTGGACGACCGTGTCCGACTTTTCATGGCCCGGCTATGAGCGCATCCCCGGTCTCGTCATGCAGGGCTATACGGTGATGCTGGCCGAGATCGTCGAGCAGATCCAGGCGCCCTATACGCATGTCTTCGTACAGGGCGGGGTGGGCGGCCTTGCCGCCGCGGTCGCCGGATACTTCCATGACTGGCTGGGCAGGGACCGACCGAAGCTGATCGTTGTCGAGCCGGATCGTGCCGCCTGCCTTCAGGCGAGTGCGGAAAAGGGCGAACGCCTCGAGATCGCGGCCGGCGACTCCACCGTCATGGCCATGCTCGAATGCTACGAGCCTTCACTCATCGCCTGGCAGATCCTGGAGAAATCGGCGGACGCCTATATCGACATTCCCGATGGCGCCGCGGTGGACATGATGCGGCGGCTTGCCCGGCCCGTAGGCGGCGACCAGGCGCTGGAGATCGGCGAATCGGGCGTGGCCGGCCTTGCCGGGCTCAAGGTGGCGGCAGCGCAGCCGGAGCTGCGCGCCGCGCTGGGGCTCGACGCCGGTTCCCGCATTCTCGTGATCGGTACCGAGGGGGCGACGGATCCCGTCCTCTACCGCCAGCTCGTCGGCGGCGACACGGCGGCCGGCGAAGCGTAGATGAGCGCCGCATTTCGGGAGAACGGACCATGAGCAATCTCTTTTCGCAGACCGTCGTCGACCAGGCCGCCTACGAGAATGTCGTTACGCAGCTGAAGGACAAGGGCGTCCGTCTTCCCAGGATCGCCGACTTGGCCGACCCGTCGACGATCGCGCCGGAGATCGTCTCGGATCTGCAGAACGTGGACCCGGATGCGGCCGATGCACGCAACCTGTTTCGCGTCCACTGGTACAACGACGCCGGGCGCAAGGGCTTTGCCGACACGCCCGCTCATCTGGTGCTGCCGCCCGAGCTCACCGGCGTGCGGGCGAAGATCATCGTCGCCGTCGGCGCCCGCTTTCCGATGATCAGGGCGCACAAGGTGCTGGCGGCCTACGGGTGCCTGGTGCCGCGGCTGGTGACCGGGCAGTTCGATCCGTTCGCACAACGCAGCGTCTGGCCGTCCACCGGCAACTACTGCCGCGGCGGCGTCGCCATCGCCACCACCCTCGGCTGCCGCAGCGTTGCCGTCCTGCCGGAGCTGATGAGCAGCGAGCGCTTCCGCTGGCTGGAGGAATGGGTGGCGGACAGGCGCGACATCGTGCGCACGCCGGGCTCGGAAAGCAACCTGAAGGAGATCTACGACGCGTGCCGCGAACTGGCCGGGGACCCGCAGAACGTCATCTTCAACCAGTTCAGCGAGTTCGGGAACTACATCATTCACCGCGCCGTCACCGGGCCGGCGCTGGAGGCCGTCTTCAACGCGGTGAACGGGGAGGGACGTCTCGTCCCGCGCGCCTTCGTCTGTGCATCCGGCTCCAGCGGCACGCTCGCCGCCGGTGATCACCTGAAGAAAAAGCTCGGCAGCGCCATTGCGGTGGTCGAGGCGCTCGAATGCCCGACCTTGCTGCGCAACGGCTACGGCGAGCACAACATCCAGGGTATCGGCGACAAGCACGTTCCGCTCATCCACAACGCGCTCAACAGCGATTTCGTGATCGGTGTGTCCGACCAGGTCTCGGACCATCTCAATCTGCTCTTCAACACGGAGGAGGGCAGGGCCTATCTGGCGCATCGCAAGGGCGTCGACCCGGCGCTTCTGCGGCAGCTTTCCGCGCTCGGCCTGTCGGGTATCGCCAACGTCGTGGCGGCGATCAAGCTGGCGCGCTATCTCGACCTGGGTGAGGACGACGCGCTCATGACCGTGGCGACCGACAGTGCCGAGATGTACGGCTCCCAGGCCGAAAAGACCTTGAAGCAGGACTATCCGGAAGGTTTCGACACGGTGTCGGCGGCGGAGGTGGCGGGGCGTTACCTGTTCGGCGCGGCTACCGACAATCTGGAGGAACTCGATCACGTGGGCCGCCAGCGCATCTTCAATCTCGGCTATTACACCTGGGTCGAACAGCAAGGCGTCGCGCTGGATGATTTCGACCGTCGCCGCGATCCGCGCTTTTGGGACGGCCTGATGGACATGGTGCCGGTTTGGGACGATCTTATCGACGCGCTCAACGCGCGGCTTGGATGAGGTGAGACAGGGCGCGATCCCTGTCCCGGACCTCACAAGGGCGGGCTATGCCGGTTCGGCGTCGTGATCGTGGCGTTTGCGGATGGCGCCGATGCCGCCGCGCAGTGCGTAGGCCTGGTATCCGTATTGCTGCATGATCTCCGCCAGATGCGCTGACTGCGTGCCGAACGCACAGTAGAGAACGTAGGAGTGGCGCTTGTCGAAGCGTTTCATGTCGCGGATGACGCTTTCGGGGGAGCGGTTCACCGCTCCGGGAAGGTGCCACCGATCGTAGTGCGCTTTCGGCTGGCAGTCGATCACCTGGCCCCCCTCCGGCACCTCATCGACGAAGAGATAGTCCGTGCGCAGTTCGGCCCCCGTCACGGTGGCGAGATCGACCTGGCGCATGCCGGCGATGGCGCGCTCAAGCGCCTGTTCGTCCGTCTTCGCCTCTTCAGCCGCTGCGGCGCGCGCCGTGCTGCGCACCGCCGGTGAGCGGTTCGCAAGAGCGCAATGCTCGGGAATGCGCTCCGACAGAAGCGCTGTGCCGATAAGGCGGGCCTGGGCCATGATCTCGCTCTTGTCGAGGCCGACCAGCGGGCGCAGGACGAGCCTGTCGGCCGCCGGCTCGATGGCACTCAGGTTCGACAGCGTCTGCGACGAGACCTGGCCGAGGGCCTCGCCGGTGACGATCGCCTGGGACCTGAGGCGCCCGGCGAGACTGGAAGCGGCGCGGTACATGAGGCGCTTGAGGACGACCTGCCAGAGGGCCGGGTCGACATGCGCCTTCATGTCCGACACGACTTCGTTGAAATCGATCACGAAGATGCGCGGGCGCCCGCCGAAGGCCCACATATCCGTCAGCACCTTGGCGACCTGGATGACCTGGCGCTCGTAGGCGCCGCCGGCCAGGTTGCAGAACAGGAAATCGACGGCGACGCCACGCCGCATGATCCGCCAGGCCGCGACGGCCGAATCGAAACCGCCCGAAAGAAGCGCCAGCGCCTTGCCTTCGCTGCCGAGCGGCAGCCCGCCGGCTCCTTCAGCGCGCTCGGTGAAGAAGTAGGCATCATTGCGGAGAACCTCGACATGGACGGTGACCTCCGGATTGTCGAGATCGACGGTGGCGTGCGGATTGAGAACAGCACCGAGATGGCGCTCCACATCGACGGAATTGAAAGGGTGGTGCCCGGTGCGGCGCACGCGCACCGCGTAGCGGCGGCCCTCGACCGTGCGGGCGAAATGCGCTTCCACCGTTCGCGCCATGTCGTCGAGGTCCGCCTTGCAGCGCGCGGTTACGTGCGAGAAGTTCGCGATGCCGAACACACGACCGAGTTGCGCGCGCGCCCGCGCTTCATCGCTTGCGAAGACGAAAAGCCGGCCGTGGGTCTGCGCGATTCGTGCGCGCACACCCGCCTGCGACAGGGCGGCAAGAATGTTGCGTCGAAGCACCTGCGCGAAACGACCCCGGGTCCTGCCCGACTTGGTCGAGAGGTCGGCGGAGAAACGCACGATGAACAGGCTTTGCGACGTCATTCTTCCTATCGGCGTTTTCGTGGCGGTGCCTCGGCTGCGGTGCGCGACCGGGGCCGCGCACCATTTGGGCCGGGCGGCCAGGAATTTCAAATCGATCTATCGGCCTGGTCGGCGCGGCAGGCTGCGATGCATCTGCCAGCCGTGCTTCTAGCGCGGTTGTAGAGGCGTATCCAGTGGCCGGCCCGTTTGCGCGGGGTGCCCGCCGCATCCGCAACAGCGACCTTGCGGCCCTCATTCATCCTCACGCGGCGCCTCATGCACAAGGTCGCGCCGGGCGGTGGTGACGATCTCCTTGGTAAGTCCTTCAAGCCGATCGGCGGCGAGACGGTTCACCTGCCAGTAAAGCCGAACGTCGAGTCCGAGACCAGGGATCAGTTCCACCAGCCGGCCCGAATTGAGGTCGTCCTTCACCAGTTGCGCCGGGTTCAGCCCCCATCCCATGCCGGCCTGGCAGGCTTCGACGAAGGCTTGTGTCGAAGGCAGCCAATGGGTGGGATGGGAGAGCTCTTCTCCGAAGGCCTGCCCGACCCACTGGGCCTGCAGGCGATCCTTCTGACAGAAGGTGAGAGCGGGCGCATGGGCGAGGCTTTCCGGTGTGACGCCTTGCGCGAAATACCGCGCGAAGAAATCGGGACTGGCCGTCGCGTGATAGCGCAGGGCGCCGAGAAAGACGCGGCGGCAGCCGGCGACCGGTCTATCGAGGCTCGTCACCGCGGCAAGAACCCTGCCGCGCTGCAGCCACTCGGCCGTATGGTCCTGGTCGTCCACGGCGATGTTGAGGAGATACGCCGACTGCCTGGAAAAACGTGCGGCCGCCTTGAGGAACCACGTTCCCAGACTGTCGGCGTTCGTCGCCACATGGATGGTGACCTTCTGCGGCGTTTCCTGTCCAGCCAGCGCAGGAAGGGATTTGTAAAGCTCGCTTTCCAGCATCCCGACATGCTCGATGTGCCGGCAGAGCAGTTCTCCCTTCGCAGTCGCCACGCACGGGTTCCCGCGGACGACGAGGACGACCCCGAGCCGCTCCTCCAATTGCTTGATGCGCTGGGAGACCGCGGAGGGGGTGACATTGAGCACGCGTGCGGCTTTCTCGAAGCTGCCGGTCTGTACGACCGCGGCGACGGCGCGAAGAGCGGGATAGTCCATCATCAGATTAGTTCTGCTTTATTCAACTTAGAAACATTAATTGGCCTAAAGTTGCAGCCGCGGCTAGAGGAAAGTCGTGTCCGGACATCGGGATTTTCACGGCATGGCGGTTTCGGTCTACATGACGGGGCTGACGATCGGCCTCGGGCTGATCGTCGCGATCGGTGCGCAGAACGCGTTCGTTCTGCGCCAGGGCTTGCGCAACGAGCACGTCTTTGCCGTCTGCCTCGCCTGCTCCGCGTCCGATGCGTTGCTGATCACCCTCGGCGTTACCGGCTTTCAGCGCGTCGCTGCCTTCCTGCCCTGGCTCGACCCGGCCATGCGCTACGGCGGTGCTGCCTTCCTTTTGTGGTTCGGCGCCAGGAGCCTTTATTCGGCCACGCGATCGTCCGAAACGCTCGAGGCCGGCGCAATGGGTGTGTCCAGCCTGCACAGAACTCTCGCCACCTGCCTGGCGCTGACCTGGCTCAATCCGCACGTCTATGTCGATACGGTCGTGCTGCTCGGCACGGTCTCGACGCAGTTTCCCGATGCTGGCGTGTCGTTCGCCGCGGGCGCGGTGACGGCGTCCTTCCTGTTTTTCTTCACGCTCGGTTATGGGGCGACACGGCTGCGCCCCGTCTTTGCGCGACCGTCCTCCTGGCGCGTTCTGGAGGCGCTCATCGCCGTCACCATGTGGGCGATTGCCTGGAAGCTGTTGGCCGGCATTTAAAGCATTCCAGGAAAAGTGCA
Source organism: Nitratireductor sp. GCM10026969 (assembly GCF_042660605.1). NCBI lineage: Bacteria > Pseudomonadati > Pseudomonadota > Alphaproteobacteria > Hyphomicrobiales > Phyllobacteriaceae > Nitratireductor > Nitratireductor sp. GCM10026969. The sequence continues at coordinate 44,456 of NZ_JBHSUM010000009.1, read as the reverse complement.
TGCCGGCCTTCCGTCTGGACTACGTGAGATCCAGCACGCCCGGCCTTTTCATCGTGAGTTCAAACCGGACGTGCTAGGTTGCCGCGACACCGGATTCGATCAAACGGCGGCACGAATGAAATTCCTTTCCAAATCGGCGCCTTGGGCGATGCAGGCAGAAGAAGCGAAGCGGGTAAGAGCGGCCGGCTCTCCACCATGGGCACGGGCCGTCCTTGTCGCGCTCCTTGTCTGGTTCCTCGCTGCGCCGCTGTCTTATGCGCAGGATGAGAGCGATGCCCGTGAGGCCGCGCCCGCAGCCGAGACCCAGGAGGCCCAGCCGGCCGCTGCGAAGGGGCGCTTGCCGGAGACACGGCGGACGCGGCACACGATCCGGATCGGCGGGGAAGATATCCGTTTCCTGGCAACGGCCGGGGCGATCACACTGACGAATGCGCAGGATCGGCCCGAGGCGGACATCGCTTTCGTCTCCTATACACTGGAGGGTGCCGATCCGGCCGCGCGGCCGGTCACCCTCGCGGTCAATGGCGGCCCGGGGGCGGCATCCGCCTATCTTCACCTCGGTGTGCTCGGACCGTGGATCTTGCCGATGGACGAGGAGCAGATCGTGCCCTCGCAGAAGGTCGAACTGGTCGAGAATCCACAGACCTGGCTGGCGTTCACCGATCTGGTCTTCATCGACCCTGTCGGGACCGGGTTCAGCCGGCTTGTCGATTCGAACGACCGGCTGCGCGAGCGCTATCTTTCCATCGACGGCGACATTGAGGCGCTCGCCCGTTTCATCGTCCGCTGGCTTACGGAAAACGGCCGCCTGGCCTCGCCGAAATATTTCGTCGGTGAGAGCTACGGTGGCTTCCGCGGACCGCTTCTGGCGGAAGCCTTGCAGACCGACCACGGGGTCGGGCTCAGCGGCATGGTCCTCCTCTCGCCGGTTCTCGATTTCGGCTGGTGGGCGCAACCGGAGCATTCGCCTCTGCCCCTGGTCTCCCGCCTGCCGTCGTTCGCCGCGACGGAGATGGAGCGCCGGGGCACCTTCTCGGAAGAGGGGCTTGGCGAGGCCGAGGCCTACGCCAGCGGCGCGTTCGTGACGGACTTCCTGCGCGGGGTGAGTGACGACGACGCGCTCGGCCGGATCGTCGAACGCGTGTCCGAACTCACCGGACTGTCGCAGGATCTCTTGCGCGAGCATGGCGGGCGGATCGGTATGGACACTTTCACGCGCAATTTCCTGCGGGAGGAGGGGCGTATTGCCAGCAGCTACGACGCGGCGGTCAGCCTCGAGGTGCCGGTGCGGGGGCGGCGCACGCACGTGCCGGATCCCGTCCTTGACGCGATGACGGCACCGTTGACCAGCGCGATGCTCGCCCATTACCGCGACACGCTCGGCTGGCTCCCCGAGCGGCGCTACCACCTGCTCAACACCGGCGTGAACCGCGCCTGGGAATGGGGCGGCGGGCGCAGCCAGCCGGAGGCGATCAGCGCGCTCGGCCGGGTTCTGGCGCTGGACCCCGCGTTCCGGGCGCTGGTCGTTCATGGCTACACGGATCTTGTGACGCCTTATTTCGCGAGCGAACTGCTCCTGCGCCAGCTCCCCGCCTTCGGGCAGGGAGAACGCCTGCGGCTTGAGACCTATCGCGGCGGACACATGTTCTACACGCGTGAAGGCTCGCGCTCGGCGTTTCGGGACGGTGCGCGGTCGCTTTACCGCGGTCGATAGAAGGGCCGCCCTTCAAGGGCTCCCGGCGGCGATGTCGCCCGAGGGCAGTGCCGCGCGCCATTCCTGAAGAAAGATCTCGCGCTTGGCCCGGTCGAGCCCGACCAGGAGCGCCGGGGTCATGGCGACGGGCCGGAATGCGCGCGCGTCGGCGCTGCCGTCGGCAAGCATGCGCGCCAACTCCTGCGCGCCGTCGATGGGCGACAGAAGCCGCATTTGCGCCGTCAGGACCTCGCGCCCGGCCGGGGAGAGCATGAAGGTGATGAAGGTCTCCGCAAGTTCCGGCGCGCGGGCGGTGGCCGGGACGAATGCCGCCCGCGCGAAGACGAGCGTATAGTCGGAAGGCAGGACAATGCCGATGCGCTCATCGCTGCGGATCATCTGAAGCGCATAGGAGCCCAGCACGTTGTAGCCGACCAGCAGGCGCCCGTCGGCAACCCGGTCGAGGATTTCCGCCGTGCAGCAGAATAGCCGGGCGCGGTTGCGGCCGAGACTCTCCACCAGCCGGCCCCAGGTGCTGGCCTGCAGCGCGTCCTGGAAGGCGAAGAGATAGCCGACGCCCGAGGCCTGAATGTCATAGGTGCCGATCTTGCCTATGAAATCCTCGCTCTCGCGCAGGAGGTCGATCAGCTCGAAGCGGCTCTGCGGCACCGCGCGGCCGGTGAAATAGGCGCGGTTGTACACCATCACCGCCGGCTCGAAGGTGAGCCCCACGAGTTCCTCGCGCCAACGCGCCCAGTCGGGCAGCCCGGCGCGGGCTTCCGCCGGCAGGGCAAGGGCGCAGCCGTCGTTGACGAGCTTGAGCTGCTGGTCGACCGATGAACTGACGACCAGATCGGCCACGAAACGGCCCGCCTCGCAGGCCGCAGAAACGTGGTCGTCGAGTTCGTTGGTGGTGAGCTCGCGATAGGTGATGGCCACGTCCGGGTGGCCGCTCTGGAATGCGCGCAGCATCGGCTCGAAGATGGCGAAATCCGTCGAGCTTTCGATCATCAGGTCCCGCGCGGCCGTGCCCGGCGCCTCCAGCCGCGTTTCCGTCGCCCGGGCCGGAAGCGCCGTCAAAAGCAAGAGGGCGATGAAGATCAGTCTTTTCATGCCGCCGCCATCTCCAGGCCGATCGAGAAGCCGTCGGCACAGGTCTCGCGTGTCAGCCGCGCATCGTGCATGCGCGCCACGGAAGCGACGATCGACAGGCCAAGGCCGGCGCTGTCGGGGCCGATCCCGTTGGCGGTGAAGCGCTCGCCGATGCGCGCGGCCAGCTCTTCGGGAAGACCGTCACCATGGTCGTGCACCGTGACGGCGGCGTGCCGCCTGCCACAGCGCGCGACGCGAAGCGTGACCGGTGGTGCGCCGTATTTCGCGGCGTTGTTGAGCAGGTTCTTGACCGCTTCGCGCAGGCTGACGGGGTCGCCTTCGACCCATACCGGCCCGTCGGGCAGGTCCAGCGCGACCGTCCGATCCGTCGCCGCGTGCAGGGCGCGCTCGGCCTCGATCGCCACGCGGCGCAGATCGATGCGCTCCTTCTCGGCCGTGTCGGCGCGATGGGAAACGAGTGCCTGGCTCAACAGCTGGTCGGCCAGCCGCCCGAGCCCCACGCTGCGCGCGTAAAGCCTCCGGTGCAGCCGCTCGAGGCGTGCCGGCTCCTTCTCTTCGAGCGCCAGTTGGGCCTGGGCCCTGAGAGCGGTGATCGGCGTGCGGATCTGATGCGCGGCATCGGCGACGAAGTTCTGCATCGCCTCGATGCGCCGGTCGAGCCGGCCCATGAAGCGGTTGATGGCCGAGACCAGGACGGCGATTTCCTTCGGCGCCGGGATGGCGATGGGCGACAGGTCGTTCGCCTCGCGCTCCAGAATAGCCCGTTCGACGCGGGCGAGCGGCCTGAGGGCGACACGCAGGACGAGAAGCGCCAGGAGGAGAAACAGAATGCCGGCCGCTGCGATGATCAGCACGGCGCGCAGGGCGATGCTGTTTGCCAAGGCGGTGCGCTCGCGTGTCGTCTGGGCGACGAGGATGACGACCTCGCCGCTGATGGTGCGCTCGGCCAGTTGCCGGGTCAGCTTGAAGGCGCGCACATCCACGCCCTTGAAGCGAGTGTTATAGAAGGTGTTCGGCGCTTCCTCACCGGGCGGAGGCAGGTTTCCATAGCCCGTCATCGTTTTCCCGTCGGGGCCGATGACGCGATAAAACACCCGGTCGGTCGCCACCAGCGACAGAAGCTCGAAAGCCGAGACCGGCAGGTCCACCTCCGCCTGACCCTCGCTGACGGAGATCCGCTCGGCGATCTGCAGCGCGGCCCCGCGCAGAAGCCGGTCGAATGCCTCGTCGCTGGCGGCCTGCCCGAAGCGCGTCGCCGCCACCATGCTCGCCAGCACGACCAGCACGAGGATGAACCCCATTGCCATGGCCAAGCGGAAGGCGAGGGACTGGGCACGGGGGAGGGCGCTTGCCGCGGTGGTCACGGTCTTTCTCCCTGGCGGACCGTGGCCTGGTAGCCCAGTCCGCGCAGTGTCTTGATTTCGAGATCGGCCGTTTCCAGCTTGCGCCGCAGCCGCCCGATATAGACCTCCACGGCGTTCAGCCCCGCCTCGCCGGTGAGGCCGTAGAGGCGCGAGTAAAGATCGTCCTTTTCCAGAACCCGCCCGAGATTGCCGAGGAAGGCCTCCAGCAGGATAAATTCGCGCCGGGTCAGTTCCACCTCGCACCCGTCAATGGCGACGGTGCGCGCGGCGAAGTCGCAGCGCAGGTTCCCGGCGTCGATTGCCGCCTCCGCCACACCGTGACGTCTGCGGCTGACGGCGCGGGCACGCGCCTCCAGTTCCCGCAGGTCGAACGGTTTGACCAGATAGTCGTCGGCACCGAGGTCGAGCGCATCGATCTTGTCTTCGACGTGCATGCGGGCGGTCAGCACGAGAACCGGCACATCGTTTCTGGCCGTGCGCAGTTCCTTGAGAAGCGTCAGCCCCGAACCGTCCGGCAGGTTGAGGTCGAGGACGATCAGGTCGTAGGGCTCAAGGTTCGCCAGATGCGCGGCATCCTCTCTGCTGGCCGCATGATCGCACACGTGACCTTGACGCTGAAAATGGGCGACGATCGCCTCGGCGACGTCGTGGGTGTCCTCCACCACCAGAACCCGCACTGTCTTGTTCCTCCCGAAATGACAGCTTGTTGACAGCTTGCCGTCTTATCTTCCCCGAACCTTCGCACAATGTACGTGCGGCAGGAACAAGGGAGGTTTTCTCATGAAAAAGCTGATCGCGGCCGGCGCCGCAACTCTTTTTGTCACCATTGCCTCGGCCGGCGCTTCGCTTGCGTTCGAACCAGGCAAGACCGAGTGCATCGCTCCGGCGAATGCCGGCGGCGGCTGGGACTTCACCTGTCGCCAGGTGGGCAAGACGCTTTATGACCTGGAGATCGTGCCGGGGCCCATGCAGGTGACGAACCTCGCCGGTGGCGGCGGTGGTGTTGCCTACGCGGAGGTCGTCTCCAAGCGCAATGACGACGACAGTCTCATCGTCGCCGCGTCCTCGTCCACCACGACGCGCCTCGCCCAGGGGGCATTCCCCGGCGCCAGCATGGACCAGGTCCGCTGGCTCGGGACCGTCGGTGCCGATTATGGCGTCATCGCGGTCGCCAAGGATTCTCCGGTCGAGACGCTGCCGGAGCTTTTCGAGCAGGTGAAGGAGAACCCGTCCTCCGTTTCCTTCGCCGGCGGATCCGCTGTCGGTGGCTGGGACCACCTGAAGATCCTGGTGGCGGCGCAGGCGGCCGGCGTCGAGGATGTGCGTTCCATCAAATATGTCGCCTTCGAGGGCGGCGGCGAAGCCGTCACCCAACTCCTCGGCGGCCACGTGCAGGCCTTTTCGGGCGACATCTCCGAGACCAAGGGGTTCGTGGATTCGGGCGATCTGAAGGTGCTCGCCGTGCTTTCCGACGAGCGCCTGCCCGGTGACGACTTCGCGCGGTTCCCCACCGCCAAGGAGCAGGGCATCGACGCCGTGGGCGCCAACTGGCGTGGCTTCTATGCGCCGGGCGGCATGAGCGACGAGGCCTATGACTTCTGGGTCGACGCCATCAAGACCACCTATGAAAGCGACGAGTGGAAGGAGATCATGGCGAACAACGGTCTGATGCCGCTCGCCAAGTTCGGTGACGATTTCAATACGTTCGTCGGCGAGCAGATCGACGCCACCGAAAAGCTCAGCCGCGAAATCGGCATCCTCAAGTAAGGGCCGGCAAACCGGCGAGGCAGGCCGCGGGCGAGCGTGTCCGCGGCCCCCGTGCCAACGAAACGGGAGGAAACCGTGAGCGACCGTATCCTGGGCAGCACATGCCTTGTCCTGGCGCTGCTCTACATCTACTTCGCCTTGCAGACGCCCGTCGGGTTCGTATCGGACCCCATGGGACCGAAGGCCTTTCCCGTCGGCATCGGCGTGGTTCTGGCAATCGGCGCGGTCTATACGCTCCTCAAACCGGATCCGGAGCCGGTCTGGCCGCGGCTGGGCCGCTTCGGGGAGATCGTCTTCGCCGTCGTGGTGATGGTCGCCTACACCTACGCCCTGCCGGAGTTCGGCTTCGTCGTTTCCACGAGCGTCGCTGCGGGCCTGCTGAGCTGGCGCCTGGGCGCAGGGCCGCTCGCGGCCGCCGTGGCGGGTATCGGCATTGCCGTGTCGATCTTCGTCATCTTCCGCCTGGTCCTGGGCCTGTCGCTCGCCGTCGGCCCCTGGGGGTTTTGACATGGACGTTTTTTCGAATCTCGCCGACGGCTTCGCCGTAGCACTCACCTGGCAGAATCTTGGACTTGCGCTGATCGGCTGCTTTCTCGGCACCATCATGGGTGCGCTTCCCGGGCTGGGGCCGTCGAACGGCGTTGCTATCCTCATCCCGCTCGCCTTCACGCTCGGCCTGCCGGCCACGCCCGCCCTGATCCTGCTGACCTCGGTCTATTACGGGGCCATGTATGGCGGGCGCATCTCTTCGATCCTGCTCAACATCCCGGGCGACGAGCCGGCCCTGATGACCACGCTCGATGGCTATCCGATGACCAAAAAGGGCCAGGCCGGCGAGGCGCTGGCCCTTTCGGGCGTGGCCTCCTTCGTCGGCGCCTTCTTCGCCACCTGGGGGCTGGTCTTCCTGGCGCCGCTCCTCGTAAATGTGGCACTCTTGTTCGGGCCGGCCGAATATTTCGCGCTTTTCACGCTGGCCTTCGCCACCCTCGGCGGCATTGCCGCGCGCAACCAGGCCAAGGCCCTGATCGCCGCTGCCCTTGGTCTCGGCGTGGCGATGATCGGCGTCGATCACCAGACGGGGGTGCCGCGGCTGACCTTCGGTAACATCCACTTCTACGACGGCATTCATTTCCTGATCGCCATTGTCGGCTTGTTTGCGATCTCGGAGGTCCTTCTCTTCCTCGAGCATCAGAAGGGCGAGGCACCGGAGGCGGGTCAGACCAAGCTCGGCCGCATCACCGTGCCCTTTTCGATGCTCGCCAAGACCGCGGCGACGATGGCCCGCAGCACCGTGATCGGCTTCGTCTCCGGCGTGCTGCCGGGCGCCGGTGCCTCGCTTGGCTCCTTCGTCTCCTACACGATCGAAAAACGCCTGAAGGACAAGGACAAAACCTTCGGCACGGGAGATCCGCGCGGCGTGGCCGCGCCCGAAGCCGGCAACAACGCGGCCGCCGGCGGCGCGCTGGTGCCCATGTTGGCGCTCGGTGTGCCGGGTTCGGGTACAACGGCGGTGCTTCTTGCCATGCTGATGGCGCTCAACATCACGCCGGGCCCGCTCCTCTTCACGCAGCAGCCGGAGGTGGTGTGGGGGCTGATCGCAGCGCTCTTCATCGGCAATATCATGCTGCTTCTTCTCAACGTGCCGATGGTGAGCATCTTCGTGCGCGTGCTTCAGGTGCCGACCAAATATCTGATGCCGGCGGTGGCCATGATCTCCTTCGTCGGGATCTACGGCCTGTCGGGCTCGACCTTCGATCTTCTGGTGATGATCGTCTTCGGCGTGGCGGGCTATCTGCTGCGCAAGCTCGACGTGCCGCTGGTGCCGGTGATCCTCGGTATCCTGCTGGGCAACGAGATGGAGAAGAACCTGCGCCGGGCCCTCACCATCTCGGACGGAGACCTGTCGATCCTCTGGGGCTCACCCATAGCGATCGGCATCTGGATTCTGGCCATCCTGGGCTTCATCGCGCCGCTGCTGTTCGGGCGGTTTTTGAGGCGCAAGCGTGCCGAGGTGAAAGCGGCGCCGTAGAAGCGTCCCGCCTCGCCGGAGAGGGGCAGCGCGGCGAGGCGCTGCCCCTTGCTTCAGATTTCCCTCTTGGCCATCTGGTCGGCGATATACTCCGCCTGCCGGACGGCCAGCGCGACGATCGTCAAGGTGGGGTTCTCCGCCGCTCCGCTGGTGAACTGGCTGCCGTCGGAGACGAACAGGTTGGGAATGTCGTGCGTCTGGCCCCACTTGTTCACCACACCTTCCTCCGGTTTCTCGCTCATCCGGTTCGTGCCCAGATTGTGCGTCGACGGATAGGGCGGGGTGGGCATCGTGCGGGTGGCGCCCACCGCATCGTAAAGTGCACTCGCCTGCCGGAACGCGTGGTCGCGCATGGCGACGTCGTTCGGGTGGTCGGTGAACCGGACGTCCGGTATCGGCAAGCCGTATTCGTCCTTTTCCTCGCCGTGCAGCTTCACCGCGTTCTGCTCCTGCGGCATGTCCTCACCCACGATCCACAGCCCCGCCATGTTCTCGTAGTGGTCGAGCGCGGTCGTGAAGGAGCGGCCCCAGGCTCCCGGATTCAGGAAGGCCGCCATGAAGGGGAGGCCCAGCGACAGCGTCTCCATCTCATAGCCGCCGACAAAGCCGCGCGATGGATCATGGCGCGCCTCGTCCTGGACGATGCCGGCCATGGTCGTGCCGCGCCACATGCGCACCGGCTTGTCGAAGATGGCGTAGACGGAGGCGGTCGTGTGGCGCATGTAGTTCTTGCCGACCTGACCGGAGGAATTTGCGAGCCCGTCGGGAAAGAGGTTGGATGCCGAATTCAGGAGAAGCCGCGGGCTCTCGATGGAATTCCCGGCCACGCAGACGATGCGTGCCCTCTGGCGCCGGAGACTGCCGTCCTTGTCCGCATAGACGACCTCGCTCGCTTTGCCGTCGGGGTCGTGCTCGATCTTCAGCACCTGGGATTGCGGCCGGACCTCGAGTCGCCCGGTGGCTTCCCCCTTCGGTATCTCTGTATAAAGGGTCGACCACTTGGCGCCCCATTTGCAACCCTGGAAACAGAAGCCGGTCTGCTGGCAGGCCATCCGGTCGTCGCGCCATTCGGAATTGATGGCCATGCGGCCGGTGCTGACCTCCTTATAACCGAGCTTCTTCGCCCCGGCTTCGAACACCTTGTAGTTGTTGTTGCCGGGGAGGCCCGGGATGCCGTTGGTGCGCGTGACGCCCATCTTGTCCTCGGCCTTGGCGTAGTACGGCGCGAGGTCGGTGAGCGTGATGGGCCAGTCGATCAGGTTGGCGCCGTCGACCGCGCCATAGTGTGTGCGCGGCTTGAACTCGTGTTCCTGGAAGCGCAACGAGGCGCCTGCCCAGTGGGTGGTCGTGCCGCCGACGGCCTTGACGATCCAGGCGGGCAGGCCGGGAAAATCCCTCGTAAGCCTCCAGCCACCGGAAGCCGTGCGCGGGTCGAGCCAGGAAAGCTGGCTGAAGGCGTCCCATTCGTCATTGATGAAGTCCTGATACTCGATGCGCGGACCGGCCTCGAGGATGACGACATCGATGCCTTTCTGGGCCAGTTCGTTGCCGAGCGTGCCGCCGCCGGCGCCCGAACCGATGATGACGACGACACTGTCGTCGTTCAGGTCGTAAGGTGCTGCCATTTTTTCCTCCCGAAAACGACGCCCGCTTCCCGGCCGGGAAAGGCGCCGGTTGCTCAGCCTTGCGGGCTAGAGCCAGTCGATGTCGTCGAAACCGCGGTCGATGTAGCCGTCCTTGGAGTAGGATTCGCCCTCGTAACCGAAGACCGGCCAGACATCCTTCTGGTTGTAGAGGCCGGTCACGAGGTCCGCCCGCAGGCTCTGGAAAAAGGCGCTGTCCTCGATGTCCTTGAGGATTGCGGTCCGGTCCTCTTCCCAACCGACGAAGCGGTAGCCCTCTCCTCCGGCGCGGCGGTCGAGATCCGCCACGCCTTCCTCCAGCATCGCGCGATAGTCCGCATCTTCGGCGGCCTTGGCGTCGTGGTTCTTGACCGCGACCGCATAGAAGCGGTCGGCGATCCGGTCATGGGGATAGATGTCGCGCGCCATCTGGATCAGCGTCGCCACGGTCTCGGCCTTAAGGGCCTTCGGCTCCAGGCCCCAGGCCTGGGGCGGGCAAACGACGGTTCCCCCGCTGACCACGAGAAGTCCGCCGACGCCGAGCGTGCCGGCCCGGCGCATCAACTCGCGGCGCGTGATGCCGGGATCTCGCCTGTAAACTGTGACCATTTCCTCCTCCCTTTGCTGCCTAGGAAACCAAAGCGCCTCTCACAGATAACGGCCCCGGCGCTGAAGGACTTCGATCTGATAGCCATCCGGGTCGGCGACGAAGAAGAAGCGCGCCAGAAGCTTTCCGTCGGGGCTGAACTCGACGATCTTTCGCGGCTCGAGACCGGCCTCCTGGAAGCGCTTGTGCTCCGCGTCGAGGTCATCGACGGAAAAGGCCAGATGGCCGTAGCCGTCGCCGAGGGCGTAGGGCTCGCTGCGGTCCTTGTTGACTGTCAACTCCAGCTCGAATTCGCTCTCGGCGTTGCTCAGATAGACGAGGGTGAAGGTGTCGAACTCCAGCCGCTCCGCAACTTCGAGGCCGAACGCTTGCCCGTAGAAGCGGGTCGAGCGCGCTTCGTCGAGGACCCGGATCATGGAGTGAATCGCTTTCGCCAATGGCTCGCTCCTCTGTGCTGTTTCGCCCATTGTGCCACGGCCGCGGCGACGGTGGTGGCATCGGGCTACTACATGGAGCGTTTCAGCGCTGAGGCGGCGGTCACGCGGATGGCGGGGGTGCGCGCCAGTCGACGGGCGAGTGGATTTGGCCGTCATTGGCCTGTAAGGTTCTCGTCAAGAACCACAACAAAGGAGGAGGAAGCCATGTGCAAGGTATTTGCCGAGCAGGACCCCGCCGGCTACATGCACGTTAGCCGCTCCGTTCGCATCGGCGGCCATGCCACCAGCATCCGGCTTGAAGCGGCCTTTTGGGCGCTGCTGGACGAGGTGGCAAGGTCGCAAGGGATGACCACTCCGAAGTTCCTGTCCACGCTCTACGAGGAGGCCCTGGAATCCAAGGGAGGGGTAGGCAATTTCGCGTCCATGCTGCGGACGACTTGCCTGCTCTATCTGCGCGGCAACCATGTTCCCGGCGCGGAGGATTGCGTGGCCGACTCCGAGGCCGACCAGATCGGAAAGCATACCGCACCGCTTCACCTGCAATAGAGGGCAGGCCCGGAAGCTCTCCGCCGTTCCGGGTGCCGGCTTTCGTCGGCACCCTCGTCTGGCGCTCTGCTTATTCGGGCACGCGGCGCACCGCGCCCTGGGCGGCGCTGGTGGTCATGGCCGCATAGGCCTTGAGCGCGGCGGTGACGTGACGCTTGCGCGGGGCTGCGGGCTTCCAGCCGGCCGCGTCCTGTTCGGCCCGGCGGCGTTCCAGCTCCTGCTCGTCGACGGCGAGCCGGATCGAGCGGTTGGGGATATCGATCTCGACCGTGTCGCCCTCGCGTACGAGGCCGATGGCGCCGCCTTCGGCCGCTTCCGGCGAGACATGGCCGATCGACAGGCCCGAGGTGCCGCCCGAGAAGCGCCCGTCGGTGACCAGCGCGCAGGCCTTGCCGAGCCCCTTCGATTTCAAATAGCTGGTGGGGTAGAGCATCTCCTGCATGCCCGGCCCGCCGCGGGGGCCTTCATAGCGGATGATCACCACGTCGCCCGGCTTGATCTCGTTCGACAGGATGGCCTTGACGGTGGCGTCCTGGCTTTCGAAGACACGAGCGGGGCCGGCAAATTTCAGGATGCTCTCGTCGACGCCCGCCGTCTTCACGATACAGCCGTCGGGGGCCAGATTGCCCTTCAGCACGGCCAGCCCGCCGTCCTTCGAAAAGGCATGCGGGACGTCGCGGATGGCGCCCGTCTCGCGGTCGAGGTCGAGCGTCTCCCAGCGCCGTTCCTGGCTGAAGGCCTGTTGCGTGGGCACCCCGCCGGGGGCGGCGCGGTAGAACGTATGAACCTTCTCGCCCGTCGTGCGGCGAACATCCCAGCGCTCTATGGCCTCGCCGATCGAGGCGGCGTGGACCGTCGGCACGTCCCGGTGGAGGAGGCCGGCCCGGTCGAGCTCGCCGAGGATGGCCATGATGCCGCCGGCGCGGTGCACGTCCTCCATGTGCACGTCCGACTTGGCGGGCGCCACCTTGCACAACACCGGCACGTGCCGCGACAGCCGATTGATGTCATCCATGGTGAAATCGATTTCGCCTTCCTGGGCGGCGGCGAGGATGTGGAGCACCGTGTTCGTCGAACCGCCCATGGCGATGTCGAGCGTCATGGCGTTCTCGAAAGCGGCCTTGCTCGCGATCGAGCGGGGAAGAACGCTCTCGTCGTCCTGCTCGTAGCGGCGCTGGGCGAGATCGACGACGAGGTGCCCCGCCTCGACGAAGAGGCGCCGGCGGTCGGCATGGGTGGCGAGCATGGAGCCGTTGCCGGGCAGCGACAGGCCGAGCGCTTCCGTCAGGCAGTTCATCGAATTGGCGGTGAACATGCCGGAGCAGGAGCCGCAGGTGGGGCAGGCTGAGCGCTCGATGGTCTGGACGTCCTCGTCCGAGATCCGGTCGTCGGCGGCCGCCACCATGGCGTCGACGAGATCGAGTGCCTGCTCCTTGCCGGAAAGCACCACCTTGCCCGCCTCCATCGGTCCGCCGGAGACGAAGACCGTCGGAATGTTGAGCCGCATGGACGCCATCAGCATGCCGGGCGTGATCTTGTCGCAATTGGAGATGCAGACCATCGCATCGGCGCAATGGGCGTTGACCATGTACTCGACGGAATCGGCGATGAGCTCGCGCGAGGGCAGGGAATAGAGCATCCCGTCGTGCCCCATGGCGATGCCATCGTCCACCGCGATCGTGTTGAATTCCTTGGCCACGCCGCCGGCCGCCTCGATCTCGCGCGCGACGAGCTGCCCGAGGTCCTTCAGGTGCACGTGGCCGGGCACGAACTGGGTGAAGGAATTGACGACGGCAATGATCGGCTTGCCGAAATCCGAGTCCTTCATGCCGGTGGCGCGCCAGAGGCCGCGGGCGCCGGCCATGTTTCTGCCGTGGGTCGTCGTGCGGGAGCGGTAGGAAGGCATATCTTTTCTTCGGTTCCTCTTGATCTGTCGGGCGCGACTATATCCGGGCGGACCGGCCAAGGCTACCGCCCACGTGGCCGTCCTCAGCCGCGATCCTTAGCGGGAAGAACACGAGGGGCACGACCGCCCATCATCGAGCGAGGACTTGAGGCGTGCGGAGTGCGGTTCTCGCAAAACGCCGCGCCGCCCTTGACCCGATGGGATTGCGGCGTATCTGTCGGGGATGCCCCGCGTCGCCACATTTCCGTTGCCGCGCTATGGCGGCGTCCGGCGCCGGCCAGTCAACGAACAGAACGCCCACCGCTTCTTTCGGCAGCGGCAAGGGGCGGAGAATTGCAAAGGCCTCCTCCCGATGTCGCATGAAGAACAAGTCATCCTGGTCAGCCCCGACGACAGGGCCGTCGGCGTTGCCGGAAAGCTCGAGGCGCATCGCCGCGGCCTCAGGCATCGGGCGTTTTCGGTCATCCTGTTCAATGGCGAAGGCGAGATGCTGATTCAGAAGCGGGCGGCGGAAAAGTATCATTCCGCCGGGCAATGGGCGAATGCGTGCTGCTCCCATCCGCGTCCCGGCGAGGCGGTGGATGTCGCGGTCGTCCGCCGGCTCCGATGGGAGCTCGGCATCGACTGCCCGGTCATGCCGCTGCAGACGGTCTCCTATTGCGCGCGCGTCTCTTCCGAACTCGTGGAGAACGAGATCGCGCATCTCTTCGTCGGCCGTCATGACGGCACGCTGCGGCCCAATCCGGAAGAGGTCGCGGAGGCGCGCTGGATCGATCCGGACCGCCTCATGCGGGAGGTTGCGGCCGCGCCCGAGCGGTTTACCGTCTGGTTCCGGATTTATCTCGAGCGGTGTGCGCCGTCATTTGCCGCCGCGGCCCGCAAATTGTCGGTCTCCTCGCACAGGGCGCCTGTGGCGCCTCAGTGATATCCTTCGCCGGGCGCGATCTTGCCGCGGAAGACCCAGTAGACGAAAGCGGTGTAGCCGAGGACCAGTGGCAGCAGGAAGATGGTCCCCATCAGGAAGAAGATCTGCGATGCCGGCGCGGCGGCCGTGTCCCAGAAGGTCAGGTGCGGCGGCACCAGATACGGCACGTTGGAAATGACGAGACCGGCATAGCCCAGCAGGAACAGGACGATGGTGCCGAAGAAGGGCAGGCCGTCCTTGCCGGCCTCGATCCAGCGCCACACGCCGAAGGCGGTCAGGGCCGCGGCGAGCGGGATCGGCCAGAGCAGAAAGATGTTCGGCGTGCTGAACCAGCGTTCGGCGACGCGGTCGATCCCCAACGGCGTCCAAACGCTGATCACCGCCATTGCCCCGACCACGCCGAGAAGCAGCGCAGGCGCGTAACGGCGGGCGAACTCGCGCACCGGCCCGCTCGTGCGCATGATGAGCCAGGTGGCGCCGAGGAGGGCGTAGCCCGCCACTACGGCCAGGCCGACGAAGATGGAAAAGGGTGTGAGCCAGTCGAAGGCACCGCCGGCATATTGCCCGTTCTCCACGTCGATACCCTGCAGAAGACCGCCCAGGATCACACCCTGCAGGAAGGCGGCGACGATCGAACCGCCGGCGAAGGCGATGTCCCATATCAGGTGGCCCGGCTTGGCGACCCAGCGGAACTCGAAGGACACGCCGCGCAGGACGAGTGCCAGAAGCATGCCGATGACGGGCAGGTAAAGCGCCGGCATGACGACGGAATAGGCCATCGGGAAAGCGACCCAGAGGCCGCCGCCGCCCAGCACCAGCCAGGTCTCGTTTCCGTCCCAGAAGGGGGCGACCGAATTCATCATCAGGTCGCGCTCTTCCTCCTCGCGGGCAAAGGGAAACAGGATGCCGATGCCAAGGTCGAAGCCGTCGAGAATGACATACATGGCAACCGCGGTGCCGATCAGGCCGGCCCATATGACGGGAAGATACCATTCCATGATCGTCACCCCTTCGGCGCCGTGAGGGGCCGCCCCGGGCCCTCGCCGGATTCGCGGCCGGTCGCTTCGCGCGTGGCTCCTTCGGCGCCCGAAAGCGGCCGGTTCGGCACGCCGGTGGCGGCTTCGGTGGCCCGGCCGACGGGGCCCTTATGGATCAGCCGGTTGATGTAATAGATCCCCATCGCGAAGACGATGCCATAGATGAAGACGAAAAGCGCCAGCGTGCCGGCGACGCTGGCGCCGGGCACGGGCGAGACGGCGTCCACCGTTCGCATATGGTCGTAGACGACCCATGGCTGCCGGCCCTGCTCGGTCACGAACCAGCCGGCGAGGATGGCGATGAAGCCGAGCGGCCACATATAGGAGGTAGAGCGCAGGAAGAAGGCGCTGTCGAAGAGCCGTCCGCGCCACCACAGGTAAAGGCCCCAGAAGCCGACGGCGATCAGCAGCAGGCCGATGCCCACCATGATGCGGAAGGTGAAGAAGACATTGGCGACGGGGGGCCACTCGTCCTCGGGGAAATCCGTGAGGCCGAGATAGGTGCCGTCCCAGTCGTGGGTCAGGATAAGCGCGCCGAGATGGGGGATGGCGACCTCGAAATGGTTGGTGCGCTGTTCCTCGTCGGGAATGCCGAACAGCACCAGATGGCCGGGATCGCTCTCGCTCCAGTGTCCTTCCATCGCCGAGACCTTCACCGGCTGGTGCTCGAGCGTGTTGAGGCCGTGCATGTCACCGATGACGAGTTGCAGCGGTGCGGCGACGGCGATCATGCCGACCGCCATTCTCAACATGGTGCGGCTTTCCTCCTCGTGGCGGCCGGCGATGAGGTAGCGCGCGCCGACGGCGAGCACCACGACCGCCGTCGTCAGATACGCCGCGTTCAGCATATGCGCCAGCCGGTAGGGAAAGCTCGGATTGAAGATCACCTGCAGCCAGTCCACGGGATAGGCGATGCCGTCGCGGATCTCGTGTCCGGCCGGCGTCTGCATCCAGCTGTTGGCGGCCAGGATCCAGAATGCGCTGATCGAGGTGCCGATCGCCACCAGCACGGCGGCAAGGGTGATCAGCCAGTCGGGAAACCGGTTCCAGCCGAACAGCAGGATGCCGAGGAACGTCGCCTCCAGATAGAAGGCCGTCAGCACCTCGTAGCCGATCAGCGGGCCGATCACATTGCCGCTGAATTGCGAGAAGCGGCTCCAGTTGGTGCCGAACTGGTAGGACAGCACGATGCCGGAGACCACGCCCATGGCGAAGGAAACGGCGAAGATCTTGGTCCAGAAGCGCGCCAGCCGGTGGTATTTCTCGTTGCCGGTCCGCAACCAGGTGAGGAGCAGGACCGCGATGAAGGCCGACAACCCGATGGTGAAGGCAGGGAAGATGATATGGAAGGAGACCGTGAAGGCGAATTGGATGCGTGCCAGAAGAACCGGATCAAATTCCATTTCCCCCTCCAATGGCAGCAAGCCGCAACGAACCGGCTCGCGGCGCCATAATCTGCAGGATGGGTGTGCTTGTCCACCCCGCAGGTGTCGCTGCGTGCGAAGGCCGCACCCGGTTCGACAGGACACGCCGGAATTGCCGCGCATGCGGAACTCTTGCAGCCGCGGGAGGTTCTGACGGGAAGACGCCTCAGCAGGGCCGGTGGACAGATGGTTGCGCGACGCCACACCATAGCTGTCCATGGGCCCGGAACGATGCATCTGGGAAGCGCGCAGGAGACAAACGCGATGACGGCCGGCCTGGACGCGGAAGACACGCGCGAGATTCGCAAGCGTATCGAGGAGCTTGGCCCCTGGTTTCACAATATGCGGATTCGCGGCGTCGAAACCGCGCCCGATCACTTCCTCGGCAATTATCCGGCGTGCAAGTGGGAGACCTTCGCGCAGGTGCTGCCGGAGGATCTGACGGACAGGACGGTGCTGGACATCGGCTGCAACGCCGGCTTCTACTCGCTCGAGATGAAACGGCGCAACGCGCGGCACGTGGTGGGCATCGATCACGATACGCACTATCTGCGTCAGGCGGCCTTTGCCGCGGAGCAGGAGGGCTACGACCTCGAACTGCACCAGATGTCCGTCTACGATGTGCCGAAGCTTCAGCGCAGGTTCGACCTGGTGATCTTCACCGGAGTTCTCTACCATCTGCGCCATCCGCTGCTGGCGCTGGATATGATCTACGAGTACGTCGCGGACGATCTGCTTCTCTTCCAAAGCATGCAGCGCGGCAGCGATGGCGTTGCGCAACTGGAGCGAGACTACCCGTTCTCCGAGCAGGCGGTGTTCGACGAGCACACCTTTCCCAAGCTGCATTTCGTTGAGCACCGCTATTGCGGTGACCCGACGAACTGGTTCATTCCCAATCGTGCGGCCGTCGAAGGCATGTTGCGCAGCGCCGGGTTCGCCATCGAGGCGCATCCGGAACGCGAGGTCTATCTTTGCCGGAAGGGTGCGCGGCCGGACTATGTCGATCCGCCGCCTTGCGCCTAGCAGGCGGCCTCAGCCGGTCTTTTCCAATGCGCTTTCTTCACGACCGCGCCGGCTGATACCCCTATAGACATCGAAGTACCGCGCCGTCATCGTTTCTAGCGAGAAGCGCTCGGCCGCGACGGCCCGGCATTCCTCCGAATCGAGGTCGCCGGCGGCAAGGATCGCCTCTGCCATCTCGCGCGCATCCCTGACAAGGAAACCGGTCTTGCCGTGTTCGATGATGGATGGAAGCGCGCCGTTGGGAAGCGCGACGACCGGCGTGCCGCAGGCAAGCGCCTCGATCGCCGCCAGCGAGCTTGTCTCGGCCGCCAGGCTCGGGATGAGCGCGCAGCGCGCAGCGGCGAGAAGGCGCCGTTTGCGGTCGAAGCCGAGCGGGCCGAGAAAGCGGCGGCGTTCGTCGAGAAGAGGCCTGACCCGTTCCTCGAAATAGCATTCATGAGCCGCATAGGGGAAAACCCGGCCACCAATCAGCAGCGGCGTATCGGCCAGGCGGCAGGCTTGAAGGGCGATGTCGATCCCCTTCTCGGGACAGATGCGGCTCAGGACGATCGCGTGCCCGCGCTTGCGGCACGTGGTGGCAAACAGCTTCGGCGAGACGCCGTTCGGTATCGGCGGCAGGAGTTGCGCTCCCGGCGGCCGGGTCGCGTCTTGGGCCTCGGAGACGCAGTGGAGCCGGAGATCGGCGTGCGGGCGGAAGATCGAGGCCGGATACCAGTCGAGCGGCAGGTGGAGGGTGGCAAGCGTGGGAACGCCTTCGGGGAGGTATGCCGGAAAGTCGATGCCGTGCAGATGGACCAGATCGACCGTCTCGTTGTGCACGACCTCGCCAATCGCCGCGCGGTAGGCCGCCCAGGCCCGCTCGCGGGCGGTCTCGTCCAGCCGGCCGCTTTCCACTGCGACGGGTACGAGTTCTCCGGCGGCGGTCGACCCCTCGCAGGCGATCACGATCGAGCGATGCCCTTGTTCGACCAGCGCGTAATCCAGGGCGGACAGCACCTGCTCGGCGCCGCCCACGGCGTCGGGGCCGACGGGGGCGAAGGGGTAGGCCACATTGAGAACTGTCAGAACCATCGCGGCAGGCCGAGTTCGCGGCGCGCCTCTTCGGCGAGGCGAAGCCACGTGTTCCCATCAAGCCCCCAATCGAAGCACTCGTAGAGAAGTTCCCCGCCATTGGGCAATGCCGCAAAATCGTAGCGCGGTGCCGGGCGAAAGCACTCCACCGCGCAGGTGAAGCGGGCAAGGGTACGGTGCTGGCTGGCATGAGCCGAAAGCATTCTGTGTTTGCCCTGCGCCCTTTCGGGCGTGAGGACGATTCTGATCTCCCTGCCGCCGGGATGTGGCCGCAGTGCGAAATCCTGGGCCGTCCAGTTGCCATCGCGTGAATGATACAACGGACATTCAACGATTTCAGGTACGGCGGCACCGCGCTCCTCCAGGAGCCGGCACGCGGCATGGACGATAAGGGCGGTCGCGTCGTGATCCGGATGGCCGCCCTCATAGGCATGGGTGATCACCGTGCGTGTCTGGCTGCCATGGAAGGTCCCGGCCAGCGACCGCGTCAGCGCAGGCATTTGAAAGGCCACCGTCTGGTCGGCCGCGCACAGGGGAAGCAACGCTTCGGCCGGAATGCCGGCCATGGCCACGGCGGCGGCCAGCTCGCGTTTTCGCGCTGCGGCGTAATCTTCGCGGCGGGAGAACCCGTTGGCCAGGGCGTCTGCCATCCCGGCGGGGGCTCCATCCGTCACGTGAAGCAGGCGGATTCCCGGCAGCCGCGGCAGATGCCCGCCGATGGCGATGGTTTCGTCATCGGGATGGGCGAAGACGGCCATTATGCCGCCGCCGTCGATGATCGCGTCTACGGAATTGCCGAGCCGGTCGAGGAAGCGGCAGCCCGCCGGCCGTTTCCGCCCGGCATCGAGCTTCATGCGGCTCCTCTTATGCGGCGTTTGGAGCGGCCCGCGTAGCGCTCGATCATGGACGCACAGAAGTCGGCGTACTCCTCCTTCACGAGCGGCGGGCTCGTGTGATGGGGGGCGATGCCGCGGTGCTCCGGCGTGAAGCAGAAGGTGAGCGTCACGTCGAAATCCTCGATTGCCGCCATCTGCCGGTCGAACCAGTCAAGTGCGTTGGGGCGGAAGCTGTCGGCCCAGGAAAGGCCCGTGCGCAGCGACTTCACGCCCAGCCGCTTCAGCCACTCCACGCCTTTCTCGAGACGCGGATCCTCGAAATGGAACCACTGGCAGATACCGAAATCCGGCGTATGGCGGGCGAATTCCTCCAGCGCGGGCTTCGGCGTGCCATCCTCGCGGATGAGCCCCATGTAGAAGTGCCGGTAATAGGAGGAGCCTTCCGCCTCCTTGTGTCGCGTCGTGGCGCCCCAGGATTGCGGCAGGTCGAACAGGCTGTACCACTGGATGCGCGGCGCGCGCCCCTTGAGCAGCTCCGCCGTGCGCTTCAGGCCCCACAGCTGGACTTCCTCCGCGCCGAACGAGGAGACGCCCACCTCGCTGACCCAGACGGGCAGCCGTGTGAGCGCCTGGATCTCGGCGAGCTTGTCCGGCCATTCGTGGATCGACCACAGGTTCCAGTCGAGCGGGAAGCCGTGGACCGCGACCGCATCGACATGGTCCAGCACCGATCGGCTCTGCATGTTTTGAATAAAGAGCGGGTCGATCGGCGAGATGCCGCCCAGCACCGTGGTGACGTCCGGGTTCGCCTCACGGATTGCATCCGCGGCGCCGACCGCCATGTCGGCGAACAGCGACCAGTCCGGATCGATTTCCAAGTCCCAGTGGGACTTGTTGTTGGGCTCGTTCCATATCATTGCAGCTTCGATCATCGCTCGGCTTTCCCTCAGGTGCGTTGTTCGATCTCGGATGCAGCGTGGACGGACGGCAGGCTGCGTTTCGGCCCGAAAGGTCGTCTGCCGGCAGGCGCGGCCATGGTGACGTGGGTTCCGCCCTCCGCCGCGGGTCGGTCGCTGCGCAGCAACTCGCCGGCGGCGCGGTAACCGGCCAGGGTGCCGACGTCGACATAGGCTTTGCCCGCCTTGATGCCGGCGGCTTCGCCGCCCTGGGCAAGCCATGCATTGACCAGGGTTCCCATATATTCGTCGGCCCGGTCGCGCTCGATCCACAGTCGCCGCAGATCGTGCAGGATCCGGCCCGGCATGCGGAAGGCACCCCACACCCAATGGGTCGAGGGCCGCGCGCGCTTTACCTGGATTTCGCGGACGTGGCCGGCGTCGTCGGTCTCGACCGCATCGAAGGCCGTCGGGTTGTCGACAGGGAAGAGCAAGAAGGAGAGCTTTTGCTCCGGCAGTGCGCGATAGCCGTCGGCAGGCAGCCAGATGGTATCCGGCAGGCCGACGAGCACGTGCTCCTCCGGCGTGATCAGCGGCGCGACGCGGAAGATCGCATCGCACAAGCCCGCCGGCTCGGGCTGGACCACATAGGCGACCGAAGCCGGTCCGTAGCCGCCGCCGTAATATTCCATGATGTCGGACTTGCCCGGCGCGATGACGAAGCACAGCTTGTCGGCGCCGCCGCGGATCATGCGCTCGCACAGATATTCGCTGACGGCGCAGGGGCGTTCCGATTCGCCGTCCAGCCGGCTGCCGACAGGCAGCAGTTCCTTCGAGAAGGCCAGCGGCTGGATACGGCTACCGCTGCCGGCGGCGGGAATGATGCCCCACATCCTTCAGCTCCCATGCATTTGCAATGTTGGCCTGTCATCAGCGGATTCCCGGGCGCGTTCCAGATAGGAAACGAACTCGCCGGCCCGCTTTTGCGAGGTGTGCTCGGCCAGCACGCGGTCACGTGCGCGTGCGGCGATGGTCTTCAGCTCGGCCTCGCTGCGGTCGAGCGCGGCCAGGGTGTCGGCTGCCTGCCGCGCCACGAGGATCTCGCGATCGGGCGCGAAGAAGTGGTCGAGCCCCTCCCACCAGTCCGACAGGACGGGCACGCCGCAGGCCGCGGCCTCGAAAAGCCGGCCGGAAGGACACCACCCCATCTCGGCCATGGCGCGGCGGGTGATGTTGAGGGTCAGCCGGCCCGAGGAATAGAAGGCCGGGTGCTCGTCGGGCGGGAGGTGCCGGACGAAGAAGATGTTTCTCGCCCAGGGAAAATCGTCCGGATATTGCGTGCCGGCTATGACGAAGCGGTTGGCGGGCCGCTTTCGCGCGGGTTCGACGAACAGCTCCACCAGCGCATCCTGCCGGTCGGCGGCATAGGTTCCGATATAGGACAGGTCCGCGGCATAGTGCCGGCGTGGCGTGGTCGGCCTATGCACGGCCGGGTCCACATGGCCGTAGAGCGGCCGCACCAGGCGCGCTGCCAGCCGCTCGCGCAGAGCGTGCAAGGCGCGGCCGCCGGTATAGCTTAGAACGAGATCGAAGTCCCGCAGCCCGCGCTCGCCGATATAGGGCACGCGCTCGCCGCGGTCGAGGGCCGAGAGCGTGACCGGTGTGTCGAGATCATAGAAGACCTTCACGGGCCGTTCGGCCGACAGTGCAAGTTCCGAGGCTTGCACACCGTCCGGGCAATAGGACGTGACGATGGCGGCATCCGCCTCGCGCAGGTGGCGCCGGGCGGCGGGGAGCGCGTCCTTCCAGTTCCGGTAAAGGACGAGCTCGCCTCCCTCGATCTCGAACAGGTCGCGGGCGCCGGCATAGTAGGGCACGTCACGTTCGAAGAAGACAACGTGCCAGCCCTGCTGCGCCAGGGCCCGGATAAGACCACGCCACAGCGTGGCGTGGCCGTTTCCCCAGGAGGAGGAGATCGTCAGGCCGAAAATCACCATCTTCAAGGCACGCCCTCCTCGGCCAGATGGCCGCAATCGTTGAGCGCAAGGATCTTTCCGCCACGCGGCCCGAGCGCAAGCGTGGTGACGGAGGCGGGAGAGATCTCGAAAGCGTGCACGGACTGGAACGGCCGTCCATCAAAGCGGCAGACCGCAGCCTTGATGACGTCGCTATGGCTGACGAGACAGACCGTGGCCCCCGGCAAGCGCTGCGCGAGGCCTTCCATGAAGCCGGTGATGCGCTCGGCGACCATCCGCATGGTTTCGCCGGCCGGCGTGGCCGCGAGGTCCCGCTCGGCGTTCCAGCGGCGCCATTCGGGGTCGTCTTCGAGAGCGGCGAACGTCTTGCCCGTCCAGCGGCCGAAATCGATCTCGTCGAGGGCGGCTGCGCTTTCCGCTTCCACGCCGATGGCGGCGGAAAGGATCTTTGCGGTCTGGCGCGCGCGCGGTTGCGGGCTGGCGAAGAGGGCAGCGATTTGCCCTTCGCGCATATGCCGGACCAGGGCTCCGGCTTGGGCACGGCCGGCCTCGGAGAGGTCTATACCCGGCATCCGTCCGGTGAGGACCGTGCCAACGTGGCCGTGATCCGCGTGTCGCACAAGATGAAAGAGGGTACTCACTGCGCGGTCCTGGTGGGAAATTCGTCATCGCCGGAGATGAAGCGCAAGGTGCGCGCCCGGGCGTCGGCGTCCGTGAACTGCTGGGGCGGCGACTTCATGAAGTAGCTTGAAGGACCGATCAGCGCCCCGCCCAGCCCACGATCGAGCGCGAGCTTCGCGCAGCGCACGGCGTCGATGACCACACCGGCGGAATTGGGCGAATCCCAGACCTCGAGCTTGAGCTCGGCACTGATGGGCACCCCGCCGAAGGCGGTGCCTTCCATCCGGATATAGGCCATTTTCCTGTCGGTGAGCCAGGGGACGTGGTCGCTGGGTCCCACATGGACGTTCTCCGCCGGCATCGGCACGCCGAGCTGGCTCGTCACCGACTGGGTCTTGGAGATCTTCTTCGATTCCAGGCGCTCGCGTTCCAGCATGTTGAGGAAGTCGGTGTTGCCGCCGAAATTGAGCTGGTAGGTCCGCTCCAGCTTGATGCCGCGCTCGCGGAACAGGTTTGTGAGCATGCGGTGAACGATGGTTGCGCCGACCTGGCTCTTGATGTCGTCGCCGATCAGGGGCAGGCCGCGTTCCTCGAAGCGCGCGCGCCATTCCGGGCGCGAGGCGATGAAGACGGGAATGCAGTTGACAAAGGCGCAGCCGGCCTCCAGTGCCCGCTCGGCATACCAAAGGGAGGCCTGCTCGGAGCCGACCGGCAGATAGGAGACGAGCACGTCGGTGCGGCTACGGCCGAGCATCTCGGTCACGTCAGCCTCGGGCTCATCCGACTCCTCGACCAGATCGCTTACATACTGGCCGATTCCGTCCAAGGTTTTGCCGCGCTCGACCTTCACTCCCGTCGGAGCGACGTCTGCAAAGTGCATGGTGTTGTTCGGCGGTGCGAAGATCGCTTCCGAGACGTCGCGGCCGACCTTTGCGGCGCCCACGTCGAAGGCCGAGGAGATCACGACGTCGTCGACCGAGTAGCCACCGAGATCGGTGCTCATCAGGCCGGCGATCGGTTCGTTCGAATGCTTCCCGCGGTAATAGCTCAGCCCTTGCACGAAGGACGACGCGCAGTTTCCAACGCCGACGATTCCGACCCTTAATTCTGCACCTTGCATGCTTCACCTCCAGCTGCCGCAGGGCGGCCGGCGTTGGCCAGAGGCACCGGCCGAACCGCTCCTCACGCTACCAACAACGAGGCGTTGCGTTTGTTCCAGAGATGCTGGTTTCGGCTCCCGCGCCCTTCTGGTGGTTCGACCCGCAACAGGGGCGGTTTCGTATCGCAGCCGGCGATGCCGACCGGCTCAACACGCGTTTTGATTCAGTCCCTTGCGGGCGAGAAGGATGGCGCGGAGATTGCGCCAGCGCTCTTCGGGCAGCGCAAGGTTCTCGAACGCCGCCTCATCAGGCACGCGCATCAGACGGTCGATTTCCCTGTCGTGCAGGTGGGCAATGACGGCGTGTTCCCACACACGCAGTTCGCCTTTGGAGACCGGCCCCTGGTTAAGCCGCGCGCCGAGATCCTCGAGCAGGCGCAGAAGCTCGGCATAGCCCTCCGCCGCAGATCTGCCCGTTGGAGGGACGTGCAGGTCCAGCTTCTGCGGCAAGCCCGAGGGGATGTGGTGATGCCGCGTGGTCATTCCGGCTCTCCGACAGGCGCGATCGGCGGTTTTCGCCGCCCAGACCTGTTGGAATCTAATGCCTGGCGGCCGGCAATGTTCCCCGGCAATCGGGCAGGACCTTGGTCTCCCCGGGGGCGACGCCCTGGCGCGTGTCGTGCGGGTGCTTCTCCTGCGCGAGAGGCTGGATGACGGCGCGGTTGCGGCCGCGATTCTTGGCCTGGTAAAGGCAGAAATCGGCTTCGCGCATCAGGAATGAGGCGGGCTGTCCGCCGATCTCCGCCGCGCCGCCGATGCTGACGGTGAGCGGGACTTTGCTGCCGTCGGAGGCGATGAACTCGATGCACTCCACCTCCCGGCGGATGCGCTCGGCCACCTCCAGAGTTTCGTGCGCATCGGCGTTTATGAGGATGATCCCGAACTCTTCGCCGCCGATCCGCGCGACGATGTCGTTGGCCCGGACGGCCCGGCACAGCGCCTGGCTGATCTTCATCAGCGCCTTGTCCCCCACCAGATGGCCATGCCGATCATTGATCTTCTTGAAGTGGTCCGCGTCGATGATGAGCAGCGAACGTATTTCGGACTTGCGGCGGCTGCTCTTGAGCATGCGGTAGAAGTGTTCGCGGTTGGAGAGACCGGTGAGATGGTCGGTGCGCGTTTTCGCCTCCAGCCGCGCATGGGCGTGCGTCAGCATTTCCAGTTCCTGCGCCAGGCGATGGTTGCGGGCGAAGACGGTCAGGCTGAAGAGGAATGCGGTGCATGCGGCGGCGAGCGCGACAGCGACGGCGAGAAGGGGTGTAAACGGCTCACCGACGGTTGCCCGCGTGTGGATATGGAGCGCAGCGAGCAATCCGGCGGCCGCGGCAGCGAGCGCCGTCAGCCCGGCTTTCAGGAAGACGTCTTTCATTCCCATTCCGCATGCTCGGCGTCCCTTCCGAGAAGCCGGCTTACAGAGATCGAATGAGCATCATCCTTCAAAAACCGTTCGGATTTGAACAATTCCTATCGACGGGCGGTAAACGTTCACCGGTCCCTGCGCACCGGCCGCATGCGGGCATCCCGGAAAGGTGGTGAAATCTCTTTTTCGCGCTCGGCAAGCAGATTGAAATCTGCGATGGGCTTTCGGCGGAGCGTTTTGTCGCGCGCCTTCCGGCGCCATTCCTCCATATCCAGAACGTAAGTTTTCCACATGCCGTAGCGTGCAGCCATGGCATGGCGTTGCGCGCTGAGATAGGCCGCGCGGGACGGGCGCGGCGTGTTTACACGCGCCCACCCCGCCTGCAGCATCTCGGTACCGAGATCCCGTCCGGCCACGCTGCAATAGGCCGTTGCAAGGTTTCCCACATCATAGGCGGTGGTCACGCACCGCACGCTGCTGCCGCCGACCAGGCGCTTCAGCCAGGCCCTGGCCAGGGAACCGCACGGCACGGGTGCGGGCGATTTCGTGTGCTCGCGGTTCTCCCATTCCGGATCGAGCGCCCATTGCGGCAGTTCGCAGGTGTCGAGATCCGTCAGGCGCACCTTCTGCGCGAAGCGGGGGTACCAGAGGGTGCGCCCGTCCATCACGGCCACCCTGCCCTCGAATACGGGGAGGCCGGCGAAACCGTACGCATCAGGCGTCGGCGCGCCAGCGGTGCAGCCTGCCGCCGCGGCCGATGCGCTGACCAGGAGGACGGCAAACCGCTTCATTTTGCGGTCCCATCCACGCCGTGCCGCGCGTTCGTGCTCATGAGAACCGCGGGGTGGACGACGTCGCTGAACTGCCACAGCCCCTCCTTTTTCTTCCGCGCCGTCTGTTCGGCGAGGGCATAGGCCATCTGATAGGGCATTCCTTCCGCGTCGAGCGCCGCAAAGGCGTAGCCGCTGTTGATCAATAAAAGGCCGAGATCGCTGCGTTGCCTGCCGACAGTGGCGTAGCACATGACGTAGGTCAGATCGGGGGTCCGCATAACGGGCGCGCAGACTGGGCTCGTGTCTTCGATGAATGCCGCGAACATGGCCATGGAGGCCTCGCCGCAGTCGCGTTCACGGCCCTGCGTGTCGGTATAGGTGGTGCCGCGGAGGCAGGACTGGACGCCATAGAGCCGGTAGCGCCCCTTGTCATCACGCCAGGTATCGCCGCTTTCGAGCGTGATCTGCGGTCCCAGGTCGAAGTAGCCGGTCGGTGCAGCGACGGCACTGAACGGAGACAAGGCGGCAAGGACGATAAGCAGTGCAGATTTCATCGGTTTCCTCCCTGGATAGCGGGTAGCCAGAACGGTATCAAAAAATCTCTGGATTACTGCGCCAAATACGTATACGTATATGCGGCATTAATCAATGCTGGCTTATAGGGCATCGAGATCGTCAGGGAGGAGCGATGAGAGGTGTGAAGGTTCCAGGCCTTGTGTCCGGGCTGTCCCCGGCGGTGGTTGCCGGGCTTTTTTCGCTGTCGGTTCAGGCATCCGAAAAGGAAAATATTATATTTAAAAACAAAAGTTTAGAAGAGAATGAGGTTCATGTCGAGCTTGCATTGGCTGGTGCCGCCTTCGATGAACGTTGGGGCGCCGGAGAGCCTGCCGCCGCTGCGATCCTGAGAAGGGAAGGAGGCGCTATGGCCTCTGCGGTCCCATCGTATAGCCGACATCAAATCGGTAATGTTTACTTAAATGAGTTAATGTATGTGGACGAGCATTCTGCAACCATAAAGGATGGGGCCCGGAGGCGTTCGCCTGCCACGGAGGATACTGCCGGGGCAAGCGAGGCGCGGTGCGGGCCGGCCCAACTGGAGCCTTCGCAGATCAAGGCCCTGGTCGAGCGCACGGCCGTCAAATACGGGATCGATGCGAAATTCGCTGCCGCCACCGCCTGGGCGGAGTCGGATTTCGGCCGGCATCGCGATTCAGCGGCCGGTGCGCGCGGCACCATGCAGCTCATGCCGGACACGGCTCGTGAGCTCGGGGTGGAGGCCGTCTGCGACCCGGCAACCAATATCGACGCCGGTGTGCGCCATCTGCGCAGGCTGCTCGAAATTTTTCGAAATCCCCTGCTCGCGGCAGCCGCTTACAATGCGGGGGAGGCGGCGGTCCTGGAGCACGGTGGCATCCCGCCCTTCCAGGAGACGCTGCGCTATGTCGCGCGTGTCGTCGATTACCAGATCGGCATCGCGCCCGAAAAGCCGATTGCAGACCGCACGCGGGCCGTTTCGGTGGCCGGTGTCCGGGAGGAGGCGGTCCCGAGCGGTGACGGGGACCAGTTTACGTTTATTGATGGGGTCATGCATTTTTGAGGAGAAATTGCCGATGAACGATATTGCAGCACAAGAACGATATACGAAGGGCCTTGCACTTCTCGTCGTGGCGACAGCGGCACAGCTTCCGTTCGCTGACGCCGCTTTCGCCCAGGCGACGGGCAACTCCGTCTTCACCCCGGTTCAGACGGTACTCCAGGAGATCGTCAATTTCATCACGGGCCCGTTTGGAAGGCTGGCGGCCACCATCGCGGTGATCGGGTTGGGCTTCCTGGCCTTCGCCGGACGCTTGTCCTGGTTCATGGCCGGTGCCGTGATCATTGGAATAGGGCTCGTGTTCGGAGCGCAGGGGATCGTCGATCAGCTCGCCGATATGGCGCAGCGCTAGTCGCCGGAACGAACAGCGATGGCCGAGTTCGAGGACGAAAAGCCGCGCCTGACGCCGCTGGTGATCGGGTTGACCCGCTCCCCGACCCTTTGGGGCGTGCCGTATATGGCGGTCGTGGTCGTTATCGCCGCCACGATCATCGCCTGGCTTGCGACCACGTCGTTCTGGTCGTTTTTGGCGGCGCCCGTCTTCTATCTCGTCCTTTTCGCGCTCTGCGCGTGGGACCATCGTATCCTCGAAATCGCGCAGGTGGTCCTGCGCTGTACCCCGCCGACGCGCAACAGGGCGTTCTGGGGAACCGATTCATACGGGCCTTAGGTGATGCTGAACGTCGTCAGGGAGGAACTGGGTTTCGGCAGGCGGGCGCAGCGGGAGCGGCCGATGTCGACGCACATCCCCCATCTGCGCCATGTTGCCGACAGCGTCGTCAACCTGGACGGTGGCGCCCTCATGTCCGTCATCAAGCTCGACGGCCTGTTTTTTCAGACGGAGGACCAGGCCGAGCTCAACATGCGCTGCGTCGTCCAGAACACTATGATCCGCGCCCTCGGCTCGAGCCGGTTCTCGATCTGGTCGACGGTCGTCCGCCGACAGGTGGACACCGCGCTGGACGGCGAATTCGAGAACGCTTTCTGCGCCTATCTCGACAGGCGCTACACGGAACGGCTGCGCGCCAAGCGCATGTTCACGAACGAGCTCTATCTCACCGTGCTGCGCGCCGGTATGCGCGGCGCGCTCGGTTTCGCCGACCATGCGCACCGGCTTTGGGGCCGTACTTCAGACCGCAACGCAGAGGAACATCGCCTCAAGGCTGCGATCACGGAACTGGAAGAGCTCGTCGGCAACATGACCAACGAGCTGCAGAAGTACGGTGCGCGCGTGCTCGGCATCGTTCAACGCGATGGGTTTCCCTATTCCGAGCCTTGCGAGTTTCTCAACACCATCCTGACGTGCGGCCTGTCGCGTCGCATGCGGCTGCCGCGCATGGGCATTCGCGACTATGTCGGCACATCGCGATTGCATTTCGGCAAGCGGACCATGCAGGCTCAGGCGCCGACCGATCCCGACACGCGCTTCGGCGCGGTGTTGTCGATCAAGGAATATCCGCCCTTCACCGGGCCGGGTATGCTGGACGGCCTGCTGCAGGTGGACCATGAGTTCATCCTCACGCAATCCTTCACGATCGCCGACAAGCCGATCGCCCAGGAGCGCATTACGCGCCTGCAGCGGCAGATCAGCGCATCCGACGAGGCCGGGAGCTCCGTTGAGCGCGACATCGACTTCGCGCTCAACAGCCTGCTCAACCAGGAGGCCGTGTTCGGCTTCCATCACCTGACGCTGCTGGCGCTTTCCCGCGACCGGGACGGATTGAGCCGCGCCGTGTCGGAACTGGGGTCCTGCCTGACAGACATGAACATCAACTGGCTGCGCGAGGACCTGAACATGGAGGCAGCCTTCTGGGCCCAGTTGCCCGGCAACCACAGCTACATCGCGCGCAAAGCGATGCTTTCAAGCGGCAACTTTGCCGGGCTGTCGTCGATGCACAATTTCGCGACGGGGCGCGCGGAGAATCTGCACTGGGGCAGCCCGATCACGATCCTCGAAACGACGTCGCAAACGCCTTATTGGTTCAACTTCCATCAGCGCGATATCGGCCATTTCACGGTCGACGGACCCACCGGCTCCGGCAAGACCGTGGCGCTGGCATTTTTGCTGGCGCAGGCCTTGCGCGTGCGTCCCACGCCCCGGGCGGTCTTCTTCGACAAGGACCGGGGCGCGGAGATCTTCATCCGGGCCGTGGGCGGTGCCTACGAGGTGCTTTCGCCGGATACGCCGACCGGCTTCAATCCGTTGCAACTGGAGAACACGCCGGCGAACCGGACGTTCCTGCAGCGCCTCTTGAAGGCAATGCTCGGCACAGGCGAGCGGCGGGAGTTTTCCCAGCAGGAGGAGGACACGCTGGAACAGGCGATCCGGCGGCTCATGCAGGAACCGGTCCCGCAGCGTACGCTGGCGAACTTCGCCGGACTGCTGATGGGGCGCGCCCGGGCGGACGCCAACGACCTCCATGCGCGCCTGCGACCGTGGGTCGAAGGCGAAAAGGCGTGGCTCTTCAATGCCGCCGAGGACTCACTATCGCTCACGGGACGCAAGATCTTCGGCTTCGACATGACCAGCATTCTGGGCGATCCCGATCTGCAGACGCCGGCTCTCCTTTACATCTATCACCGGCTGGACGAACTGCTGAACGGCGAGCCCGTGATGTTCTTCATGGACGAGGGCTGGCAATTGCTTTCCGACCCGACCTTCTCGAATTACATCGTCGACAAGATGAAGACGATCCGCAAGCTCAACGGCATGGTCGGATTCGGCACGCAATCGGCCGCCGACATCGTCAAGGCCAAGGCCGCGCATACGCTGATCGAGCAATCGGCGACGAATATCCACTTCCCCAACCCGCGCGCCGACGAGGAAAGTTACATCAAGCGCTTCGGGCTGACGGTGAAGGAGTTCAACTTCGTCAAGTTCACGCCGCCGGAAAAACGCACCTTCCTGATCAAGCACGGCAAGGACTCGGTCATTGCCCGCCTCGATCTTTCGGCCATGCCCGACGTGGTGAAGGTGCTGTCCGGCCGCAAGGAGACGATCGAGGAATGTGCTGCGCTGCGTGCAAAGTACGGGGACGACCCGGCGCACTGGCTGCCGAAGTTCTGTGGGTGGGACTAAGATTCTGGTGTAAATGAGGAGCATTGAAGTGAAAATTTCTTTTTATTCTTTAATTCTTATCTTAATATTTTCTAATTCTGCTTACTCTCAGCTGGTGGTTGTTGATCCGGCTGTTGATGGAGATGTTAAGTCTGTTAATTCATCTGTGATAAAAGTAAATGAAAATGCTTCTAAAATTCTAAAAAATAACAAAGATATTTTGAAAACTGTAAAAAAGATAAACAAGCACTGCAAGGGAGATCGAAAGAAGGATGCGAAATCCGCGATCAATCTAGCAATCAATCCAGCGATCAATTTCTCTGCCACGGCCGACCTGGGGGAACTCGTCAAGCAAAAACCCGAGGTGGAAAAGAAGGCCAACGACTTCATTTCCAAGCTTGAAGGGGAGGATAGACAATCCGATGCGAAGAAGCTGTCGGAGAAGACTCCTGCAGAGGTTTCCTATGACGAGCTGAAGAAAACGGTTCGCCGGGTCGCTGCACTGGTCAAGGGGGCGCAAGAATCAGCGTTGGCGCGCAGGACGGCAGTGATCGACGCTACCCAGACCGTCGGGGAGACGTCGGACATCAAGGGCGCCATCGATGCCAATACCCAGGCGCAGATGCAGGAGATGCTCACGATCAATGAGATGATCGGGGTGTTGAACGGCGTCTTGGCCTCGCAACAGGCGGAGAACCAGCGAAAGCTGAGCAATCTCTCGAGCATGAGCAAAGCGCTTAGCTATGGCCGCCGCCGTCCCTAACGTGCGCATGGCGGGCTTGCTCCTGATCGTGCTGGCCTCGCTCGTCGAAGCCGGCTGCTCACAGACGGTGAAGGAGAAGTCCGCCCCCTGCAAACGGCCCGACGGCGTGATGGGTTTCACCGCCGGCCCCGGCGATTGCGGGCCCATGGCGCCGATCAACGAGGACCCGGCCGACGTGCGCGCAGCCCTTGCGGCGATCGGAGGCTGAGATGGAGGAGGCAGGCCGGTGGAGAATTTCCTGACAGACGTTCTCGGTAAGGTCGACGAGGCGGGCGGGTCCTTTTCGGAACAGGCATATACGTTCATCGGTGCCCAGATCGTGCCGTTGCTGACGGCGCTGGTCGTGCTGTACGTCGCCTTTTACGGCGTCCAACTTGTCACCGGCACCGCTTCCATCGGCGTTGGGGAGATGACGGGGCGCCTCGTACGGATGATCGCCATTCTCGCGCTGGTCGCCAACTGGCACGGTTTCGACGTGCTGTTTTTCGGCTGGCTCGACGGGACGCCGGAGCAGGTCGGCCGGGCACTGCTTCAGGCGACGCTGTCCAGGATCGACGATCCGGTCGGTGCCCTCTCGGAGATTTGGAACACGGCCAATATCGCGGCAACCGCCTTTGCCGCGCAGACCGGTTACGAAGACGGCCTGCCGAGCCTGGTCAGTTTCCTGTTCATCTTGGTCGCCGGCGCGTTCGTCGGCGTCGCCCTGGCGATCCTGTTTCTCGCCAAGGTCATGCTCTGGGTGCTCGTCGGCACCGCGCCCATTTTCATCGCCTGCATGCTGTTCGAGCAAACGCGCGGCTACGGCCGGGGCTGGCTGAACCAGGTGCTCGTCTACGTGCTTACGCCGATGTTCGTCTATGTGGTCACTGCGTTCCTCGTCATCGCCATGGAACCGAGCCTGAACGAGCTGGAAAGGCACATCGCCTTGAAGGACCTGCAGTTGAGCGATTTCGCCGTTTTCGTGCTTCTGTGTATCGCCGGTGCGATCGTCTTGGCGCAGGTGCAACTCCATGCACACGGAATCGTGCGCGGCATTGAAACCGGCATTGCCCGCGGCCTGGCGCGCGCGACCGGCCGTTTCCCCGCCAGGTGGATGGCCGAAGCGGCGTGGGAGCGCCATGGTCCCCGGCGCAATGTGTCGTCCGTGTACACCGGCAGCACCGAGAACATGCAAGCCATGCAGAACCGTATCAGCGCAAACAGCATGCCGCTGTAAGAACGAGGCAGGGTACGATGAGTGCAGGACCGGACGAACTTCGCACCTACTATCAGGACGGCGTCTGCTGGGAGGCGGAGATCATCAAGAAGGCGAAGCGTTCCCGCGCGCTCGCCTGGTTCGTGACCACGATTTTCGGCGCCGTCGCGCTCATCAGCCTGACGGTGCTGCTCATGCTCGTGCCGTTGAAGAGCTTCGAGCCGTACATCGTGGAGGTCGACACGAACACCGGGTACGTCGAGGTGAAGAGCGGCCTCACCCGGCCGCTGAACCTTACGGAGGAAAAGGCCGTCACGCAGGCCAACATCGTTCGCTACGTTCGCGCGCGCGAAGGATACGATCCATATCGCATCTCGGACAATTATCGCCTTGCCGCTCTTCTTTCCACGGCGCGCGCGGCAAAAGACCTCCAGAGCCTCTACAGTTCCGGCAACCCGAAGAATCCCAAGCGCATATATGGCGACAGCACGGAAGTGCTGGTCCGGATCAAGTCGGTCAACTTTCCCAACGACACCACCGCCATCGTGCGTTTCTCGACCGAGGAACGCACGAGCGTCGACTCGCTCACGCGGCACTACGCGTCGGTCGTGCGGTTTCGTTATACCGATACCCCGACGGCCAACAAATGGCGCTTCGAAAACCCCCTCGGCTTTCAGGTCTACCACTACCGCCGAGAACAAGAGACCGTTTCACCGGAGGCGGGCTGATGTCGAGATCTGATTTCGGCGGTGGTGTTTCCATCTTCGGCCGCGCGCTGATCGGCGCCGCGATGGTTGCCCTGACGCTTCCTTCCGCACAGGCGGGGCAAAGCCCGAAACCGGGCCGGCGCGACCCGCGGATCACCACTGTTACCTACAAGCCCAACGATGTCGTTCAGGTAAACGCCGCCTACGGGATCTCCACCATGATCATTTTCGACGAGGATGAAAATTTTGAGACCATCTCCCTGGGCGACACGGAGAGTTGGCAGGTCGTGCCGGCCAAGAAGGGCAATATTCTCTTCGTCAAGCCGGTTGCCAGGGATGTCCCGACCAATATGAACGTCGTGACGAGCAAGCGCGTCTACTACCTGGAACTGCGCGATCACCCGCCAGGTGGCAGGGATGTTTTCGGGATCCGTTTCATCTATCCGGAGAAGGATTTGAACTCTGCGCTCAGGGCCGAGGCGGAATACCGCGCAGCCTTCCCGAACATGTCGAAGATCGACAAGCAGAACGTCAACATCGACTATTCCTATTCGGGGACGGCCGCGCTCAAGCCGCAGATGGTCTTCGACGACGGAAAGAAGACCTTCTTCAAGTTTGGCGCGCGGATACCGGCGATCTTCGGGGTTGATGCGGATTATTCCGAAACGCTTCTCAACTTCCACAAGGAAGGGGCATATGTGGTGGTGGATGGCGTGGCTGAGCAATTCACGCTGCGCGACGGCGACGATTGGGTGTGCATCTTCAACCTCGCCGCGCCTGC
Organism: Nitratireductor sp. GCM10026969; assembly: GCF_042660605.1. Taxonomy (NCBI): domain Bacteria; kingdom Pseudomonadati; phylum Pseudomonadota; class Alphaproteobacteria; order Hyphomicrobiales; family Phyllobacteriaceae; genus Nitratireductor; species Nitratireductor sp. GCM10026969. The sequence goes on along the minus strand of NZ_JBHSUM010000009.1, from coordinate 10,173 downwards.
TGTCGGTGAGCCCGATCCCGCCATCCATGGGCCGGCGCATGACGGGACCGCCAAAAAGCGCAGGGGCAGCGGTAACTGATGAAACGCTCCCCCGAACTCGATGCCCTGTTGACGGCTGACGAATCCGACGTGCGGGATTCGAATGCCGGGCGCAGCCAGGGCCTGCGCCTTGCGGTACTGCTCGCCGGCGCCGCCGTGATCATCTATTTTCTGGTCATGGGGCAGGACGCGCCGACCAACGCGGGACTGAGCGGGGACGAGGAGTTCCGCACCACCGAGTTGTACCCCTCTTCCTTCGAACGGAAGACGCCGGAACCACCCGAGCCGGTGGAGTTGCCGGAACTTCCTCCACCGCCCGAGGCGCCGGTGGAGCCGCAGATCCCACCGCCGCCGGCGCCCGAATCGGCCTTCCCAGCGCGCTACCTGTCGGGCCTGGTCCTCCTGGACGAGTCAACGGCCTCTGAAGGCGCGGACGATGCGGCCTTCGGCGGCGTGGCCGGGCAGGACAGAAACAGCGTCTTCCTGGGTGCACTCTCGGCGCTCGGAAACCGGACCGCCACTGCCCGGCGCCTGAAGCGGATCGATGCCCTCGTTCCCGAAGGAACCATGATCCCGGGCATTCTGGAGACCGCGATCAACTCCGATCTGCCGGGCCAGGTGCGTGCCGTGGTTTCGCGCGACGTCTATTCCTTCGACGGCCGACGGGTCCTGATTCCGACCGGATCGCGCCTGATCGGCGAATACCAGGCGGATGTCGAACGCGGCCAGACACGGGTCTTCGTCGTCTGGACCCGGCTCCTGCGCGAGGACGGCGTGTCGGTCCGACTGAACTCGATCGGAGCCGATGGAATGGGACGCGCCGGATTGACCGGACACGTGAACACGAAATTCTTCAAGCGCGTTTCGACGGCCATGCTGCTTTCCGTGGTGGGAGCAGGTGCCGGCTATCTGATCGATCCCAGAGAGACGTCAACGGAGGAGTTCGACCCGAGGACCGGGCTAACGCGACGCAACGTCAGTCGAGAAAGTGGAAAGGAGGCTGCAGTCGACTCGATCGTGAAGGCGACATCCGCAATAACGAAGAACGAGTTCAGCGCAAATCTCAACATACCGCCCACGATCAGCATTCCCCAGGGGGAGCGCATCTTCGTCTATGTGCGTCAGGATCTCGATTTCGCGACGCTCTACGACGATCCGGTGACGGAGGCGCTGAAGGAGATCAAGCGTGAGCGCAGTCTCGAATAGAACCGCCAGCGTCGAGTACTTTCTCAGACGTGCGCTGGCACCGGTCCAGACATTTCTCGACGACCCGCGCGTCGTCGAGATCGCCGTGAACCGGCCGGGACAGGTGTATGTCGAGCGCTTCGGCGCCGGTTTCATGGAGCACCACGAAATTCCGGATCTGACCGCCGAGGAGATCCAGAACATCGGTGAACGGGTGGCGGCGGTCACGGACCAGTTCATCAGCCCGGCTCACCCGATCCTCAGTGCCGCACTGCCGACAGGCGAGCGCATTCAGGTGGTGCTGCCCCCGGCGGCGCCGCTGGGCGGGACGATTGCCATCCGCAAGCAGGTGGTCCAGGACTTCACCCTGGACGAATATCGCGATAATGGCTCGCTCGACGGGGTTTCCGTCGCCGTCGGCGGTCTCAGCGACAGCGATCGGGCTCTGATCGATCTGCTCAGGCGCGAGGATATCTACGGCTTCATCGGCACGGCGATCCGCAACCGGGTCTCCATTCTCATCAGTGGCGGCACCTCGTCGGGCAAGACCACCTTTCTCAACGCCTGTCTCAAGAGCATCGACCCGCGGGAGCGGATCGTCACACTCGAGGATACGCGGGAGCTTTTCCCGCCGCAGCCCAACACGGTTCACCTCCTGGCTTCCAAATCCGATCAGGGTACGGCACATGTGACGATCCAGCATCTGCTCGAAGCCTCGCTCAGGATGCGGCCCGATCGTCTCTTCGTCGGCGAGATCCGTGGAGCGGAGGCATTTTCGTTCCTGCGGGCGATCAACACCGGCCATCCCGGGTCCATGTCGACGGTCCACGCCGATACGCCGATGGGGGCCTACGAGCAGATCGTCATGATGATGCATCAGGCGGGGATGGGCGCGGGATATGCCAAGCACGACCTCATGTCGTATATCCAGGAGGTCATTCCCGTTGTCATTCAGTTGCGCCGTGACGGCGGCAAGCGCGGCGTCTCGGAAATCTATTTCGCGCGCCAGACGGAATAGCTGTGCGCCCGGCAGAGGCCGGTTCGCTGCCTTGCGCTCGCCCGCTACCCCGGTGGCAGGTTCCAGCGCTTAAAGTTTATGTTAGTTTCTGGCGTCATATAGCTGCTTTTCAGTACCGGTGGGGCGTGCGCACCGTCGCTGCGTTCTCGGGCGGTGCCGTGCGGCGCTCTCCGAAAACAGCCCTGTGAGCAGTGAAGGGGAAACAGGTGTCGAGGATCAGCTTGAAAAAACGTGCGGCTGGACCCGACATGGACGCCTACAAGAAGCGGATGGGGCTGGTGGAGACGGCGGATCCCGATATCGCCAAGCCCGTATATCGCCGCCCCTCGTTTGACGGCGTTCGCACGCTCGGTGAAATGGAACAGCGGATCGCCGATCACTTGCGCGGCAAGCGCAAGGAGAAAGCGCTTTCGCGCGAGGAGCTCGCCGAACTGCTCGGGCTTTCGGCACAGGTTTACGGACGCTATGAGCGGGCGTTCTCCAAGATGCACGTCACGCGCATGATCCATCTGTGCGAGGTGCTCGGCCTCATGCCCATGGAGATGCTGTTCGACGCCGCACCGCACATCTGGGGCCGGACGCCCGAGGAGGCGGAGGACCGGCTGGCGCTGGCGAAGCTCGTGGTGGGATTGCCACACGCCGTGACAAAGGATCTGCTGCGCATCGTCGAGCACCTTTCCCAGGACGAAGAACAGCAACGGGCAGAGCAGATGAGGCAAGCACCGCGCCGTATGGCCGGCCGGGGGTGAGCGCCTCGGAAGGGTGAATGCGGGCCGTTTGCAAGGGGGCAGGCATCATGGGGCATGGCAGGCTTGCGAGCCGAATGACAGGCGGGGCGTTCCTTGCGCCGGAGGGGCCTTCAGCTCCGGAGACCGCCAAGTCTCTGCTGCGCGCTGCCGCGGAGCGAAGCGGATGAGACATGCTGTCATTCGGGCCGGCCTGGAAGCCACGGCGCTTTCCCGCGCGGCCCGGCTCGTCCCGACCGTCGGCGGGCGTGGACTGATCTTCACCCTTCACCACGTGCGGCCGCACGTGAATGCGCCCTTTTCGCCCAATGCCGCGTTGTCGGTCACGCCCGAGTTCCTGGAAAAGGCCGTGGTTGCGGCCCTCGACGGCGGGCTCGTTCCGGTCCACCTGCATGCGTTGCCGGCGTTGTTGGCCGAGCCGGACGGGCGCAAGTTCGTCGCCTTCACCCTGGACGACGGCTACCGCAACAACGCGCAGTTCGCCGCGCCCGTTTTTCGCCGGTACGGGATTCCCTACACGATCTTCATCACCGCCGGGTTCGTGGAGCGCAGGCGTACCCTGTGGTGGGAAACGGCGGCGGAGCTGGCCGGGCGCGGGACTGGCTTCGTCTTTGATTTCGGCCGCGGCCCGGAAGAGGTGCCGACGCGCACGCTGGCGCAGAAGAACGCCGCCTTCGCGCGCTTGGCGGATCATGTTCACGCGATCCAGGAGGACGAGGCCGTGGCACGGATCGACACGGCGGCCGCCGAGACCGGCATCGATGCAGGATCGATCGTTCGCGACCTCGTCATGGACGCGGACGAATTGAAGGCGCTTGCCGAGGATCCCCTGGTTCATTTCGGTGCCCATACCGTCACCCATGTCAACCTGCGTCGGGTGTCGGCGAAACGGCTGAATGAAGAAATCACCGAATCCGCGCGCGCGGTCGAACATTATGTCGGCAGCAAGCCGCGCTCCTTCGCCTATCCATACGGAGGGCGATCGGCCGCAGGTCCGCGTGAGATGGCGGCGGTCGCCGAGACGGGTTTTTCGGCTGCCGTCACCACGCAGCCGGGCCTTCTGGAGGCGGCATGCCTGGAGCAGCCGACCGGGCTTCCCCGGGTTTCCCTGAACGGGCTTTTTCAAAAGAAGCGCTATGTCGCGGCACTGATGACGGGGCTGCCGTTCCGGTTCACCTGACCAGTTCACGGCCTTGCGTAGCCTCTTCCGCGCGAGCGTAGCGACTTCGCATTTGCGCCAGAATGTGTCATATGCCGCCCACCGCCTGGTATAAGGAGGACCACATGAGCGCATCGAGCAAGGCAGCCGCCATTACCGCGCCCGGGATCGCCCGGCACAAGGGCAAGCCGCCGCTGGTCTGCCTGACGGCCTATACCACCCCGGTCGCGGAGCTCGTCGACGCCCACTGCGACATTGTCCTCGTCGGCGACAGCGTCGGCATGGTCATGCACGGGCTTTCCTCCACCCTTGGCGTCACCCTCGACATGATGATCATGCACGGCAAGGCCGTGCGCCGTGGGGTGAAGCGCGCGCTGATGGTGGTCGACATGCCGTTCGGCACGTATGAGGAAAGCCCGGAACAGGCCTTCCGCAACGCCGCCCGGCTGATGGCGGAGACCGGCTGCGCCGCCGTCAAGCTGGAGGGCGGCGAAGAGATGGCAGAGACGATTCGCTTCCTTTGCGCCCGCGGCATTCCGGTCATGGGCCACATCGGGCTGACGCCGCAGGCGGTGAACAGCCTCGGCGGCTACCGCGTGCAGGGCAGGGGCGAAGGCGCAGAGATCGTCAGGCGTGACGCAGCCGCCGTAGCGGAAGCCGGCGCCTTTTCCATTGTGCTCGAGAAAGTGCCGGATGGGCTCGGACGGCTGATTACCGAAGAAATTCCCGTTCCGACCATCGGCATCGGCGCGTCGGCCGCTTGCGACGGGCAGGTGCTCGTGACGGATGATATGCTGGGGATGTTCACGGCTTTCCGTCCGAAATTCGTCAAGCGCTATGCGGAACTCGGCCAGGCGGCGGATGAGGCTATCGCCGCATTCGCGCGGGAGGTGCGCGAGGGGCGTTTCCCGGCCGCCGAGCATGTTTTCGCAGACGAGATTCCGACGGCTCCACGGGGAGCAGCGGTATGAGCGTACCGATCGTTCGCACCGTCCCGGATCTGCGCGCCCGGGTGCGGGCGTGGCGGGAGGAGGGCGCGCGAATCGCTGTAGTGCCTACCATGGGAGCGCTCCACGAGGGGCATCTGAGCCTCGTACGTGCGGCGTTGCGTCGGGCCGACCGGGTGATCGTCACGCTGTTCGTCAATCCCAAGCAATTCAACAGCGCCTCCGACCTCGCCGCCTATCCGCGCACGGAAGAAGAGGATGCGGCCAAGCTCGCTCCGCTCGGGGTGGATATCCTTTACGCTCCCGGCGCGGAGGAAATGTATCCGGAGGGCTTCGCCACGACCGTGTCGGTGGGCGGTGTCAGCGAAGGCCTGTGCGGGGCCTTTCGTCCCGGCCATTTCGACGGCGTGGCGACAGTGGTCACGAAACTCCTGCTGCAGGCCGGGGCCGACCTCGCCTTTTTCGGCGAGAAGGATTTCCAGCAGCTGCAGGTGGTGCGCAGGCTGGTTCGCGATCTCGACATTCCCGTCGAAATCGTTGCCTGCCCGACGGTGCGGGAAGAGGACGGACTGGCGATATCCTCGCGCAATGTCCGCCTGTCGGAAAGGGAGCGGCAGATCGCGCCGAAGCTGGCGGGGGTTTTGCACCAGGCGGCCGGGCGGATTGGCGCGGGCGCCGCGGTGGACCGGACCCTGGCGGACGCCCGGAGCGCGATCCTGGCGGCGGGATACGAGCGCCTCGAATATCTCGAATTGCGTACGGAGGACGGCCTCGCCCCCCTTTCCTCGCTGGACCGTCCCGCCCGGCTGCTCGCTGCCGCCTGGCTGGGCGAAATCCGGCTCATCGACAATGTCCAGGTGATGCCGTCGCCGCAGAACGGCCTCGCCGGCGCCTCGGACCGGTTGCTGGAGGAAGGGTGATCCGGAGCCTGCCGCGCTCGGGAGGCCGGCGGTGGGCCGATTTTCATTGGATGCGGCGGAGGGGCACGTGCAAACGGCCCCTCCGGCTGTTATGAAGCCGGCGGAGCTTCGTTCCCGCCAGCCTGTGTTTCAATGTCCCAGCCCCTGCATATCCTGAAGACAGTCTACGGCTACGAGGCCTTCCGCGGGCGCCAGGAAGAAGTCATCAGCCATGTGCTTGCGGGGCGCAACGCCTTCGTGCTGATGCCCACGGGGGGTGGCAAGTCGCTTTGCTATCAGATTCCCGGGCTTTGCCGCCCGGGCCTGGGGATTGTCGTTTCGCCGCTGATTGCGCTGATGGCCGACCAGGTGGCGGCACTGCGTCAGGCGGGCGTGCGTGCGGCCGTCATGAATTCCACGCAGGCGTTTCAGGAAAGAGCGGATGTCTGGCGGGCGATCGGGGACGGTGCGCTCGATCTCCTGTATGTGGCGCCGGAAACGCTTTTGAAGCCCGAAACGCTGGAGCGGCTGAGCCAAATCCGGCTTTCCCTGATCGCCATCGATGAGGCGCACTGTCTCTCGCAATGGGGCCATGACTTCCGGCCGGAATACCGCCGGCTCGATTGTCTGGTCTCGCATTTTCCGGACACGCCGCGGATCGCGCTTACGGCCACCGCCGATGCGCCCACGCGTGGTGAGATTCTGGAACACCTGCGGATTTCGGCCGAAGACAGCTTCGTAGCAGGCTTCGACCGTCCCAATATCCGCTATGCCATCGCCGAGAAGGACAGCCCGAGAAAGCAGATGCTGTCGTTTCTCGAGCGCTTCAAGGGCGAGAGCGGAATCATTTACTGCCTCCGCAAACGTACGACGGAGGAGATCGCCGCCTTCCTCAACGAGCGCGGCTTTACCGCACTTGCCTACCATGCCGGCCTCGACAAGGCCGTGCGTGAGGCCAACCAGACGCGCTTCCAGCGCGAGGAGGGGCTGATCATCGTCGCTACCACCGCGTTCGGCATGGGGATCGACAAGCCCGACGTGCGTTTCGTGCTTCACCTCGACCTGCCGGGCAGCATCGAGGCCTATTATCAGGAGACGGGGCGGGCAGGGCGCGACGGATTGCCGGCGGAGGCGCTGCTGCTCTACGGGTATGACGATATCGCGCTGCGACGCCGGTTCATCGACGAATCGGAAGCCCCGGAGCAGCGCAAACGCATGGAGCGGCAGAAGCTCGACGCTCTGCTGGGCCTGACCGAGACGGGCCGGTGCCGGCGCGAGATGTTGCTCGACTATTTCGGCGATGCCCACGCCCGGTGCGGCAACTGCGACAATTGCGAGGCGCCGCCCGCGCTCTTCGACGCCACGGTTTCCGCCTTGAAGGCGCTGTCGTGCATCTACCGGACCGGCGAGCGCTTCGGACAGGCCTACATCGTCTCGGTCCTTCTGGGGGCCGAAGACGAGCGCATCGCCCGTTTCGGCCATGACCGGATCTCCACCTACGGCATCGGCAGCGAGCATGATGCGCGGCAATGGCGGTCCATTCTGCGCCAGCTTGTCGCGCACGGGCTGGTGTCGGTCGACCTGGCAGGCCATGGCGGACTCTCGATATCGCAAAAAGGCCGGGATTTCCTACGGGAAAAGCCGCAGCTGATGCTGCGCGGGCCGAAGCAGAGGCAACGCAAGGACAAAAGTGCTGCCGCACGCGCGGCTTCCGGCGCGGTCCCGGCCGAGGCGCAGGCGCTTTTCGAGGCACTGCGCGAAAAGCGCCTGGAGCTTGCCCGCGCCCAGGGCGTTCCGCCCTACGTCATCTTCCATGACAAAACCCTTGCGGAGATTGCCGCCGCACGTCCGGCAGACCGGCAGGCGCTTTCCGCTATTTCCGGCATCGGCGCGGCAAAGCTGGAGCGTTATGGCGACGTTTTCCTCAACGTCGTCGCACACCATGAGGGTGCCCGCTCCTAAGTCGGTAGTGCGCGCGTAAGCGCGCACGGCACCACTTTGCCTTTGTCTTTGCCGCATTGCTGCGGCGCACGTGATTCCCCCACCTAAAGGAATGCTCCAAAGCCTGTTTGTGACTTCGGACACGACCGGGTCGGAGCAGGGAAGGCGGGCTCTTTACGTCCAGAGCATTTTGCAGCCAAGTGGAATCACTTGGCGTGGCGCAATGCGGCGAAAACAAACAGATAGAGCAGCCAAGCGAACGGATGTGAGCGCACCCTGCTCTAGCGGAATGCGCGGGCGGCTGTCGGTGCCGAATCGTGCCGGTTCTCCACTCGTTTCTCGAAAGTTCGATATCCCCGGCTCCCGAACCTAATGTGGCTCGACAACTGATGCGTGTTCGTTTATGCCTTTCGTATATGATCTCTAGTTATAAACTATAATGTTTTCAAAGCGGTGATTTGACTATTTAAATATATCTTTCCGTTATGATGCAATACAGATTGCACGTAAACGCAGCTTCCGGCGGGCCTGAGCGGCGGTGACGGAGCGCGGGTTGGTTTGTCCGGAGTGTGTTCCGGGGCGACCAGTCGGAGGGCTGGCGTGCTGCCGAAAGCAGTACGGCCTGCGGGCAGACGCCACTGTTGGTTCGAGATGTTCAGGAGCGGATTTTGGTTTTCAGGAATTTCTGCGAAGCGTTAGCGGCTACCATCGTCACAGCCCTTCTCGTTCAAGGGTGTGTGGGCGCGGTTGCGGACGGGACCGGCGACCTTGCGGCCGGGAAAGCGGCGGAGCAAGCGCCAGGGCCGGAAGGGGAACGCGCGCCGACGCCGCAACGGCGGGTCCAGTCTGCGGTGGCTCCGACGGATTCGAAGCACGAGGGCGCCAGAAGCCTGCGAAGCTCCGTCGCCGCCGCACTCGGTCACAGTGCGGACGGGCGCAAAGCGCAGGCGAATCTTGCTGCTGCGGCAACGGACACCAAGATTGCCTACGCGGGGTACCAGCCGACCATCCAGAGTGGGGTCGGCGTCGGGACGGACGACACCTACGATGTCAGTGTGACGGTTTCCCAGCCGCTTTTCGATTGGGGGCGCACCCATCAAGAGGTCGGCAAGGCGAAGGCGCTGCAATCGGCGGCCTCTTCGCGGCTTTCCGCGACCTGGGAAGCGGATGCGCTGAACGCCGCAAAGGCACATATTGACCTGAAGCGAACGGAGGAACTGGTCGCGCTCGCCGAGAAGAACGTGACGGTTCACGAGCGTTTCACCGCCCTGGCGAAGGATCGCACGGAAGGCGGTGTCGGTGACGCCACCGAGATTGAACTTGCCGGCGTTCACGAGGCGACAGCCGAGTCGACGCAGGAGCAGGTCCGTGGTGCGCTGCTTGACGCGCGCAGTACCTATATCTCGAGGACCGGCGTTCAACCGGACAATCTGGCGCCGGTCCCGGAACTCGCCCTGTCGCTGCCGCAGGGCAGTGACTTCGAGGCGGCGACCGACGAAGCGCCGACCGTCAAGAGCGCCCGCGCGGAGGGGCAGGCGGCCCGTCACGCCGTGAAATCGGAACGGAAGGGCCTGTTGCCGACGCTGAGTGCCGAGGCTTTCGCCCGTCGTGACGAGAACGACAACGAGACCGAGACGGGCATCGGGCTGCGGCTGAGGGGGCCGACACTCGTCGGACTCAGCAGCTTCAGCAAGGTGGAAGCTGCACGGTTGCGCGCCGAGAGTGCCACATGGGCCGCCGAATCGGCGCGGCGCGAGGTGAGGCTGCAGGTTCATGAACTCTTCGACCGCGAGCCGATTCTCCGCAAGCGGATCGGCATTCTTTCGCAGCAGCTGAAAAAGGCGCGCGCCCTGCGCGACCTTTACGAGGACCAGTTCAAAATCGGCCAGCGCAAGCTCGCCGATCTGGTCAATGTGCAGGCGGACGTGTTCCGCTTTGAGCGGGAACTGGTGGAAGCGCACGCCAAAATCCGCGAACTCCAATACTCGGCGGCGGCTTCCCTCGGAACACTGGTGGAGACGCTCGGCCTGAAATCGGGCGGAGGCATGGAATGACGGCAAAAGGAACCGGGAGCAACGAAAAGAAGCCGGTGCCGGGGCAGGCTTCGCACGGCCCGCGCGACGATCTGCTCGAAGGGCTTCTCCTTCTGTGCCGGCTTCATCACCGGCCGACCACGGCAAGCGAGTTGACGGCCGGCCTGCCGCTCGCGGACGGACGGATGACGGTGCCGCTGCTGCGC
>NZ_JBHSUM010000008.1:0-75603 GCF_042660605.1 Nitratireductor sp. GCM10026969 | reverse complement strand
AACTTCGGCCGCTTCTCCGACGACCTCAGAGACCTCACCCTCGACGACCAGGGCCTCTTCCTCAACGTCGTCGGGAAATTCTGAGCAAGTTCCGGCAAAGTGGAAACGAGAGCGGGAAAAAGCTGGGGTAACGGATGAACTCACCACAGCCCGCCACCCGACTTGTCATCCTCTCTACACGCCCGCGCGGGCCGCGATGCGTCTTGGCGGCAAGGTCCTTGAGGAATAGCGTTCAGCCGAAACAGTCCTCTGGGGCGGCAACGGCCTTGGGGGGGCCGGATCTGATCTCTAGAACAAAAGTTATGATGACCTGGATAAGAGTTCCTCATCGAGGAAAACTCACACTCAAGGACACCCGCCGAGCACATTGGACGGCCGTACAGCCCATTCGAGCGCAATAAAACTTAATGTGATACAACACCGCGATCTTCGTTGATCGCTAGCGTACGACCGAACTCCCCTGAGGGCTCATCATGCCCGAAGGCAAGAGAGGAGAGGTCGTTCATGAGCATGAAGGCGTGGCTCAAGCCATTTTGTCCGCCGCGGCTGCCTAAAAGATGCGGGATCCTTGCCTTGCTTGCATTGGCTGCCTTTGTGCCAATTGCGCAGGCCCAGCAGCAAATGCCTGTGACCATCATTCTTGCCAAGCGGGTCGACGTCACGGACCGCATATCGGTCGTGGGAACGCTTGCAGCTCGTGAGGAGGTCCAGGTCCATCCCTCGGTGACGGGCCGGGACATCCAGCACATCCTGGTGGAGGTCGGCCAAAGGGTCGAACAAGGCCAGCCCCTTGCCCTGTTCGACAAGACCGATGCGCTTCTCGCTCTCGACAAAAATGCGGTGAGTGCTCTTCGCGCCAAAGCTGCCGTGGCCGTCGAGGCCAGTAACGTCGATATTGCGCTTGTTGCCGAGCGCGAAGCTAGAGCGAAGCTGGAGCGCAGCCGCGCGCTGCGGTCGAAGGAGATCATTTCCGAGCAGATTCTGGACGACAACCAGAACGCCTATGATCGCGCCGCCGCGGAAACCGCCCTTGCGCGACAGTCTCTGGCCCTGGCCAAGGCCGAAGAACAGTTGATCGCGCAGGAAAGGACGGAGATCGAGCTGACCGTCGAGAGGAGTACTTTGCGCGCCCCTGCGCCCGGTCTCGTTCTGGAGCGAAGCGCCCGCATCGGCGTCATGACCTCGGGTTCGGGCGATCCTCTCTTTCGCATCGCGAAGAACGGCAAGATAGAATTCGTTGCGGAAGTAACGGAAACGAACTTCGTTCGACTGCGCGAAGGCATGCGTGCGCAAGTCACCCTCCCTGGCCGTGACCAACCTGTCACCGGCACGCTGCGGCTCAATGCGGCGCAACTCGACCCGAAGACGCGGAGCGGGACGGTTCGTATCGAACTCGATGAGAGCGACGGCCTCGTTCCGGGTGTGTTTGCCCGCGGCGTCATCGATACGTCGACGCGGACGAATGTTCTCCTGCCGGGAACAGCTGTCAGAAGCACGGGGGATTCCCATAGCGTCTATGTCGTCAAGAACGATGTCGTGGAAATTCGAAACGTCAGGATCGGCGCGCGTCAGGACGATCTCGTCGAGATTGTCGAGGGTGTCGAAGACGGTGAAATGATCGTTCTGAAGGCGGGCGGCTTCCTGAAGGATCAGGATCGTGTCGAGCCTGTCGCCGTGTCGGCGGAAGTCTATCCGCAGCAGGAGGTGTCCCAGACGGTCTCATTTGACGGCTTGGAAGGGACGGTCCGTCGATGAACGCGAATATCTCGGCCTGGGCAATCCGCAACCCGCTGCCGTCCATTCTGTTCTTCGTGATCTTAACGGTGGTGGGCCTCTACAGCTTTTCCCGATTGCCGATCACCTACTTTCCGCCAATCATTACCCCGCTCGTCAAGGTCACGATCGAGCAATCCGGAGCGACTCCAACCGAGCTTGAGATTGAGGTGACGCGGCGGGTGGAGAATGCGGTGGCACCGCTGACCGGCATCAAGAAAATCACCTCGACCATCGACCAGGGCAAGTCCGTGACCAATGTCGAGTTCGAATTGGGCGTGGTTCCACCGGACCGGGCGGTCGTCGACGTGCGCGATGCCGTGGCAAAAATCCGTTCCGACCTGCCCGCGACTATCGATGAGCCGGTCATCGAGCGGGTTGAAGAAGAGGCTCGATCCGTCGTGACCTACGCCGTCATCAGCCCGAGCATGACGGTTGTCGAACTCTCCTGGTACGTGGATGACGTGGTTACCCGCAACCTGCAAGGTTTGCCGGGCGTGGGACGGATCGAGCGGGTCGGAGGGGCTGATCGGGAAATTCGCATCGAGCTCGATCCCGACCGGTTGCAGGCGCTTTCGCTATCCGCAACTGCGGTCAACGAAAGCCTGTTACGGACTCAGATCGAGAATTCCGGTGGGAGAAGCGCTCTCGGCGGCCGTGAGCAGGCCCTGACAACCGTAGCGGCCGCCAAGACAGTTCCGGATCTGGCCGATCAGCGCATTGCGCTTTCCTCGCAGGCCGCCGTGCGGCTGGGGGACTTGGCAAGCGTTCAGGATACTGTGGCAGAAGCGCGTTCCTTCGCCACGCTCGACGGCGCGGACGTCGTGGGATTTGCGGTCTATCCCTCTCAAGGCGCAAGCGAAGTATCCGTTGCCGATGAGGTCTCCAAGGCATTGGCGGAGCTCGGCGCGCGCGACACGGACGTGCGTTTCAGTCTTGTGGACGACAATTTCAGCTACACGGCCGGCAATTTCAGTTCGGCCATGAACACATTGTTCGAGGGGGCGGCACTTGCCGTTGTCGTTGTATTCCTGTTCCTGCGCGATTGGCGGGCAACGATCGTCGCCGCGGTGGCGTTGCCACTTTCGATCATTCCGACTTTTTTCGCGATTGATCTCCTGGGTTTTTCCCTCAATATCCTGAGCCTGCTGGCCATCACGCTGGTGACGGGCATACTCGTCGACGATGCGATTGTCGAAATCGAGAATGTGGTGCGCCACCGTGACATGGGCAAAACCGCCTGGCGGGCGGCGCTCGATGCCTCCGACGAAATTGGCCTCGCCGTCATCGCCATCTCAGCCACCATCATCGCCGTGTTCGTGCCTGTCGGCTTCATGGGCGGCGAAGTGGGTCTCTATTTCCGGGAATTCGGCGTGACGGTTGCCATCGCGGTCTTCTTCTCCCTGCTGGTGGCACGGCTGATAACCCCCGTTATGGCAGCCTACTTCATGACCGGGACCCCGCCTGCCGAGGAGAAAAGGGGGGTCTTCCTCCTGGCTTACGAGCGGCTGTTGCGGATGAGTCTGCGCTGGCGGTGGGTGACCGTCGGGCTTGCTGCCGGCTCCTTCACGCTCGCAACGTTTGCCCTGTTGTCATTACCGACCACCTTTCTGCCGGAGGAGGATACCGGGCGCCTGACCCTCTCGGTCGAGCTGCCGCCCGGTTCCACGCTTGATGAGACACGGGCGGTATCGGACGAAATCGCGAAGCGTGCAGTGCAAATTCGCGAGGTGGAAGGCGTATTCGCCCGCGCCGGTGTAAGCATCACGGGGCTGGAGGATGTGCGCTTTGCCGTCATCCTCATCGACTTGTCTCACAAGGCTGAGCGGGATCGCTCATCGTTTGCGATTGAAACCGAGATCGGGAAGAGCCTCTCGTCCATTCCCGATGTGAAGTTGAGGTTCCTCAACGCGCGTGGCGGCCGCGATCTCTCCTTTGCTGTCCTGGGTGCTGATGGGGAGGCGGCACTGGAAGCCGCGAACGCCGTCGTGGAGGAGCTTTCAGCCGATCAGGCGTTTGTCGATCCAGCCATAGTCAATGCCGCCATGCGCCCGGAACTCACGCTGCAGGTCCAGACGGACAAGGCCTCGATGCTCGGCGTGTCGCCGGCCGCGATTGCCCAGACGATCCGTGTGTCCACCGTTGGCGATGCAGACAGCCGCTTGCCCAGCTTCACCGATGGCGCACGGCAAATTCCTATCCGGGTGGTCATCGACCGCAACGCCCGCGACGATCTGCCGACGCTTGAAATGCTGACCGTGCCCTCTGACGATGGAGCGCATGTCCCGCTATCGGCAGTGGTCGACAGCAGCTTTGACGAGACGATGTCAGCCATAGTGCGGCTTGATCGCGAGCGCCGGATCGAGATTGGCGTGGACATGGCCGATGGCCTGACGTCGGGGCAGGGGATGGAGCGGCTACTTCAGCTGGAGAGCGTCAGGAACCTGCCGGAGGGCGTGCGCCTTCAGGCAACCGGAGACTCCGATACCGAAAGCACCGTTTTCGAAAGCTTCGCGGTGGCGATGGGTTCGGGCATCATGCTCGTTCTCGTGGTCCTGATCCTGTTGTTCGGAAGCGTGCTTGCGCCGTGGACGATCCTGGCGTCTCTTCCCTTGTCGATCGGCGGTGTTGCCGCGGGCCTGTGGCTGAGCGGCAGCGCCATATCGTTGCCGGTCGTCATCGGCATTCTGATGCTGATGGGCATCGTCACAAAGAACGCCATCATGCTCCTGGATTTTGCAATCGAGCGGGAGGCGCACGGGCTTTCGCGGCTCGACGCCGTCATCGAGGCCTGTTCCGAAAGAGTTCGCCCGATCGTCATGACGACCCTTGCCATGACCGGCGGCATGATCCCTTCCGCTCTCGGTGTGGGTGACGGCGGCGAATTCCGTTCCCCCATGGCCATCGCCGTCATCGGTGGGCTCCTGGCCTCTACGCTCCTTTCCCTGATCGTGATCCCCTCTCTTCATCTCATCGTTTCAGGCTTCGGCGATCGGATCGCCCGGATATTCAAGCCGTTCCTTCAGTCGGCAGAGATCTAGTCGCACCGAATGCCGAGGGCGCCACCACCGGGAGGTGGCCTGAAAATAGAGGGCCGGCCGGTTCACGCCGTCGGGCCTTCTCCCTGCCGCCGTTCACGCTACGGCGCCCGTATGTGCACGCTGCATAAGGATGCTGAAAGTCATGAATCTGCGCACGTGCACTCCGAAAGCCGAATCCGTTGTTCAGATGCGCTGGAATGCGTTCATCCTCGAAAGGCAAAATGGCCCAAACCCTGGAAAATGTGGCATTCTGTACGCTGCAACAAAACTTAACAAAGCGAAACATACTGGCTCTCTCCGGCGTGCATTCTATGCGAATTGGGGTAAGAAGTTCATGCAATCGAATACGGCAAATGCGCAGATCCTGATCGTTGAAGACGATCCGGAAATCGCAAATCTGCTTGCCCTGACCATTCAGGACAACGGGATGATCCCGACCGTTGCGGAAGATGGCCGTGTGATACAGTCGCTTCTGCGCAACAATTCATTCGATCTCATAATCCTCGATGTCATGTTGCCGGGCGAGGACGGGCTGAGCCTCTGCAGGAAGATCCGTTCCGAGAAGACCATTCCGATCATCTTATTGACGGCGCTTGGCGAGGAGGTCGACAGGATCGTCGGACTGGAAGTCGGCGCAGACGATTACGTAACGAAACCATTCAGCCCCCGGGAGGTTGTCGCGCGTGTACGTAGCCTTTTGCGAAGGGCCTCCTATGGGCCGACTAAGACCAAAGCGCAGCGAAAGCTCCGCTTCGACGGATGGCAGATCGATCCGATGCGTCGTCAACTTCACGACCCGAGCAATGCCCGCATCGCTTTGACGACGACGGAATTTGACCTCTTGCTGGCTTTTTGCCGGAATCCCGGCCGCGTTATCACCCGCGAAGAGCTCCTCTCCATGACGCACTCTGGACTTGCCGGGCCGATCGAGCGCAGCATCGATGTCCATATCAGCCGTCTTCGGCAGAAAATCGAGACCGATCCCAAGGAACCAGCGCTGCTTCAAACGGTCAGGCTCGGCGGATACATGTTTACCGCTATTGTCGAGGAAGCGTAGGCAGTCGTCTGCCGCCCCGCGCCCAATGGCTCATCCTGCCATTCCCACAGTAAATCAGAGTCCCGGCAATGGGCCGGGTCACACAGTCGTCGCAACACCAAATCTGTATTAACACACCGCAACAAAATCACACGTCTTACCCATAGCGGTGCGCTACTTCCTGCCTGTTGGCATCGAAAAATCGCCAGGCATTTTCGAGAAGCGCACAGTGTCATATATTCATGAGACGCAACATAATCTGGCGCGAGTACAGTCGCGCCGAAAGATCGCGATATGGCTTTTTGGCATTTGCTTTATGCCAGCTTTTTTCTTCACGAATCCCCACTTCGAAGCAGGATCCTGGCAACGGCAATGGATTGAAGACATTGGCGCTGTTCTGATCTTTGCCGCAATCCTGGGTCGCGCATGGTGCATAATGTATATTGGCGGCAGGAAGACGAGCACCCTCGTAACAGCAGGTCCGTACTCGGCCATGCGAAACCCTCTCTATTTTTTCTCGTTTGTTGCGGCTGCCGGACTCGGGGCGCAAACCGACAGCGTTATGCTGGCGCTGTTCGTGGCCCTTGCCGCATACATGATTTTTTTGCCGGTCGTTCTGCGCGAGGGGGCCGGATTATCCCGCGTTCACGGTCCTGGCTACGACGCGTACCGCCACTCGGTTTCCCGCTTTTTTCCGCGACCGGCGTTGTGGCGGGATGTGGTTGCCTTGGCCGTCGATCCAGGCATTTGGAGGCGAACCGTCCTCGACGGGATTATCTTCGTCCTGCCGATCCCCCTGGTCAGAGTTCTCGCGCGGGGGCAGACAACACTTCTCGATCTGCCGCGGGTGACCTTGTACTGAAGGCGGTGATCCACCTCGGATGCTTCCCCTCGTTGCCGGCTGGGGAGAGTTCCGGGCAATTTACGGGAGCAACAAAAGGAAGCGAGGAGCGGCAGGCATTTTAATGCCGCGCCGTTGCAAAGGCACCAAAGGGTCGCTTCAGGATCGCCTGGTCGAGCTGGGAGACGTGCCATACGGCAAGCAGACGGTCGCCTCCACCACACGGAAGCGGAAAGCGCGGACGCCGGGGCACACGGCAAAAGAGCCGAGGATCGACACCCTCGGCTCTCCTGTCTGAAATCATGTGTTTGGGAGCTTGAATCGGCGGTCAGGCCAGCGGACCCCCGAACGTCAAAATTTATAGCCGACAAAAAGGGAAAAGGAGGGTTGCACCTTTTCCTCCACGATCGGGCTGTCAGCGGCATCTCCGGTCAATATACCAAGGCCTGCCTTGCCGCGGAGGAGCCAGTGCTCGTCCAGCAGATACGTTGCGGATGCTGAGACGTCGAAGCGCTTAAGACCAGCCTCGGGCTTGTATTCCGGTAGACCGGAGGCTGCAGACTGGTCGGAATTGACGCCGAAATAGGCTTCCATATGTTTGTCATTCGCTACGACCGCCTCGGCATTGGCGCCGAGGATGAGCCTTTCGGTTACAGGTTGCGAATACCCGATACCAAATGTGCCGATAAGGCTTTCGCTGCCGTCTATCGTTTGCTCGACTTCGGCGTAAAGCTCGACCGGGCCCCACTCATATGCCGCTTTTGCGCCGACCGTGGCGGCAAGATCGATGTCGCCCAAACCTCTAAGCCGGTCATGATCATCGGCGTCTCTGCCCGTCTCATAGCCGACCTTTCCGGAAAGCGAAAAGCCGTTGTGCCGGAGAGGTGTGATTGTGACTCCCGAAGGTTCGATCTCGAGCCACTCGCCGTAGGTGAACAGAACGAAGGGGATCGGACTGATCTTGAAGTCGCCGCTGCCTTCGTATTCAGGCTCGTACTCACCGCCGCCGCCGACGATGAGGCTCCAGTTCCGTTCGGGCTCCTTCTGATTGAACCGCTGGTCGAACCTTTCCTGATCGAACGCCGGTTCGGGCGCTTGTTGTGCAGCAGCAAGATCGGCGGCCATTGTGCTGGACACCATTCCCGTGACACCCATCGCGGCGCCAAAGGCAAAGGATGAAGCACGCCTGCTGTTGTGCTTGGTGAAAAACATGGGGGCTCCAAGAACGAGTTGTCGTTACCGCTCAGTTCGGTTGAACGGCGGGGACGTTGACGACACTAGGTTTCACAGGAGAGCCGCCTCGAGCATGTCGTTATGTGAAGCTTTGTTGCAGTTGGAAAACCCGAGGCGCCGACGTGCGGTCGGATCCAGGCAATTGCTGCCGCAATGAAACTTAACAATCGCCTCGACGCGGGTCGGTTCTCGTCATGTTATCAAGCCTCACGTCCGAGATCGCTTGCCGATACCGGCGCTCTGATGGAGGATTATGAGATTGCACATGCCTCTCGGTCCAAGGACCATTCATGGGCAGATCATCGCTATAATCGTGCTCGCGCTATTGATCGTCGTCACGGCGGGGCCCGTGCTCGAGCGTTGGGTCAGAGATTACGAAGGATTGGACATCGAGCAGGTCGCTGAACGCCTTCAGGCAATAGGGGAGCTTTTAGCGGCGGCGACACCGGATGGGAGACAAATTATCGTCGGTGCCGCCCAGCGGTCGGGTTGGGACGTGTCATTGCAGCCCCTGGTCCTGAGTGAGCAATTCACGACGTCGTCCAGTAAAGAGACATTCTGGGATCGGGCTATCGACTGGCTGTTCCCGCCTGACAATTCGGTTCCCCCGTTGGGCGGCTGGAGGACGTTTCTGAACGACAACCGTGTCGTTGCTTCCAAGGTGGACGATGCAACGATGTTGGTCACTCCCATTTCTTCCGACTCCTTCCTGAGGGACTTCGCCGTGCGGGGGTCATATTACCTGGTCGCGCTGATTACCCTGATCTTCCTGTTATCCGCGTTTGCCATCTGGGCAATCACCTTGCCCCTCAGGCGAATATCTCGCACAGCCACCAACGCGGATATCTCGACCCATGGGGAGGTTTTCGAAGAGCGCGGCAGCGTCGAGATCGTTGCCCTCGCCAGAGCATTGAACGCCATGCGCAACCGGATTGCGATCATGGTGGAATCGCGAACCCGCATGCTGCGCGGCATCAGTCACGACCTGCGGACGCCGTTGACGCGACTGAAACTTAAGGCGGAGCGTTTGCCCGAGGGACCGACGAGAGACACAATGTTGTCCGACATCGAGCATCTCGACCGATTGCTGAGTGAGAGCCTTGGCTATTTGCGCGACAACCACAGTCGGGAAGCCGTTGAGCGCACGGATATCGCCAGCATGCTTCAGACGATCTGCAGCGAATTTTCCGATGTCGGCTTTGACCTGACCTACCGGGGACCGAATAGATTGATCGCCAATTGCAAGCCTCTCGCGATCACGCGTGCCGTTACGAATCTTTGCGACAATGCCACAAAATTCGGCAGTTCGGTGATTGTCGAGCTGCGGGAGAATGCCGGCACGATGACCATCGATGTCGTCGATGACGGCCCGGGGATTCCGGACCCGAACAAGAAGCGCGTGCTGGAGCCGTTTTTCAAGATCGATGTTGCCCGCAGCGGCGCCAATGCCGGCTTTGGGTTGGGGCTTTCGATCGTTGCCGAAATCATGCAGGCGCACGGAGGAAGATTGGAACTCCTTGACCGGCCGCCGAACGGCCTTGTCGCCAGGCTGTCGTTCCCCTCCATTGAGTAGGCACTGGCGGATTTATCAGCAGAACCAAACCAAAGCCGCCATCCTGGCGTTCGGCAACAGGCCATCGGTGTCTGCGGTCTCCATTCCCGCTTTCACCACACGGGAGGTTCTGCAGCGCCAGCCAGCGATGGCGAGCGCACGGAACGGTCTACGTTCCTAGTCCTCATTGAAGGGGGCGTCTGGATCGCGCTCCTGCAGAGGCCCAGGGCAGAAACTCGGAGCAGTTTCCAGGGTCACGATCGCTGAGGGCGGATCCGTCACCCTCCTCTCTCCAAGTTCGGAAATGGGACAGGGGTCCTGACATCGAGCGCGCGAGCGTGGCATCAGGCCAAAGCTTTGTAATAGACGGATTACAAGCTGAGATACTTTGCGACAAATCGGCCCATCGACGGCATATCCCTGCGAAGCCTCCGGCCTATTCTCACGGCAGACTATCCACGCAAGCAGTGCGTAAGCTCTGCCATGGGTAAGGCACGCAGGTCTAAAGAGGAGAGGTAGTAATGACAGATCATAGCGGCAATAGCGACATTATATCCGGCGTTAGCCGCCGCACGGTGCTCGGCGTTGGCGCTGGCGTGACTGCCGCCAGCCTGGTTCCTCTTCGGATCGAAGCTCAGGAGCAACATCCCGCTCCAAGCCCCGAGAACGGTCCGACAACCCACATCTCGTTCCAGGTCAATGGCGAACAGGTGGCCATGGACGTGGATGCGCGCGCTTCGCTGCTGGATCTTCTGCGCGAAAGGCTGGCGCTGACCGGAACTAAAAAGGGCTGCGATCACGGCCAATGCGGTGCCTGCACCGTGCATCTGGACGGTCGTCCCGTCTCATCCTGCCTCACCATGGCGGCCAAGGTCGATGGGCGGCAGGTCACCACGATTGAGGGGCTTGCGCAGGGTGATGAACTGCACCCTGTGCAACAGGCCTTCATCGATCACGACGCGCTTCAATGCGGGTACTGCACCCCCGGGCAGATCATGTCTGCTGTCGCATGTGTCACTCAGGGGGAGGCAACGGATCCCGATGCCATCCGCGAGTTCATGAGCGGGAACATCTGCCGTTGCGGCGCTTATGTCGGTATTCTTGCCGCCGTCGCGCAAGCCGCCGAAACCATGGAGGGCTGACCATGCGTGGATTGAGTTACACGATCGCGGACTCGGCGGACGCGGCCGTCGCGCAATTTGCCGAGGCCGGCGGCGCGGCGCGCTATATCGCCGGCGGCACCAATCTTTACGATCTCATGAAGCTGGGGATAGAGCGCCCGGTGCATCTGATCGACGTCAGCCGTATCGAAGGACTGGATGCGATCGAGACGGAGGGCGACGTCCTGCGGTTTGGCAGCCGCGCCCTGATGGCGGATGTGGCGCGTGCGCCGGTGGTGCGCGATGAGTATCCGGTGCTTGCCGAAAGCCTGCTCAAGGCCGCCTCGCAGCAATTGCGCAACATGGCCACGGTGGGCGGCAATCTGCTGCAACGCACCCGCTGCATGTATTTCCGCAACGGCGCGGGGGCGTCCTCCACGGTGGGTGTCTATCCCTGCAACAAGCGTGAACCCGGCTCCGGCTGTGCCGCTATCGACGGGCTCGACCGCACCCAAGCCGTTCTCGGCACCAGCGACGCCTGTACCGCGGTGGCCCCCGGGGATTGGCCCGTGGCACTGACCGCGCTGGACGCCGTGATAGAGATTTTCGGGCCCGAGGGGACGCGCAACGTCCCGATCGCGGACTTCTATCGGCTGCCAGGGGACACGCCGCATAGGGAATTCAACCTCGATCCGGGCGAATTGGTGACGGCGATCACCGTGCGTAAAACCCCGGCGGGGCGCGCATCCACCTACCACAAGATCCGCGACCGCGAGAGCTATGCCTTTGCCCTGGCCTCCGCTGCCGTCGCCGTGGAAATGGAGGGGGAGAGCGTCCGCGCCGCCCGCATCGCACTGGGCGGCGTCGCCACCATGCCCTGGCGGGCGAGTACCGCGGAACGGGCTGTGACCGGGTCGGCCCTGACCCCCGAACTGGCCCTTGAGGCCGGACAGGCCGCCTTCGCCGAGGCCCGTCCCGGCCGGCAGAATGCCTTCAAGACGGACCTCGGCGCCAGAGTTGTCGCCGATGCCCTGATGATCGCCGCGCAAAGGAGAGCATGATGGCTGCAGAAGTTTTTTCCGAAATTGCCCGGACCGATGCCAGGGGCAAGGTTCTCGGCCAGACGCAGTTCGGGGCCGATATGACTTTTCCGGGCATCCTCCACGCCATGCTCGTCCCGGCCACGATTGCCAAAGGGAGGGTAAGCAATATCGATATCACGCCGGCGACTGAAACCAGCGGCGTGGTACAGGTTCTGTCCTTGGGGGACTTTCCAACGCTTTCGTCCGAAATAAGCTATTTGGGCCAACCCATAGCGATGGTCGTTGCCGAGTCGCTCGAGGCCGCGATCGAGGGTGCCGAGGCCATCACTGCAACTTATGAGACCACGTCTTTCGTCCCGCTGATGGATAGCCCCAACGCCTCGGTCGTTCCCTCCGAGGG
Organism: Nitratireductor sp. GCM10026969; assembly: GCF_042660605.1. NCBI lineage: Bacteria > Pseudomonadati > Pseudomonadota > Alphaproteobacteria > Hyphomicrobiales > Phyllobacteriaceae > Nitratireductor > Nitratireductor sp. GCM10026969. The sequence continues at coordinate 63,584 of NZ_JBHSUM010000008.1, read as the reverse complement.
CTTTGAAACGGGCGATATCGACACCGAATTCCAGAATGCCGTCGAGGTTGTCGAAGGCACCTTCGAAACGCCGGTCCAGCATCACAACGCGATGGAATTGTTCGGCACCGTCGCGCAGTGGTCCGGCAGGCGGCTGACGGTTTACGAGGGTTGCCAGAATTCCGCCTCGGTCAGAGACGCTCTCGCGGAGGCCCTGGGAATTTCCGCCGAGGCCATTACGATCAGGTCCGACTATGTCGGCGGTGGCTTCGGGCAGAAATCCCCGCCCAAGCTACAGACCGCCCTGGTCGCCGAAGCCGCCAGGTTGACCCGGCGTCCGGTCAAGCTGGTCACACCGCGCGGACAGATTTTCCACATCTCCACCTTCCGGCCGCGCAGCATCCACAACATTCAACTTGCAGCCAACAGCGAAGGGCGCCTCACCGCGCTCAACTACGAGGTCGTGCAGGAGAATTGGCCCGGCGGCAGATTCCGGTCGAACGGCTATCATGAGGACATTGCCCGGCTCTACGCCATCGAAAATCTCCGCGCGACGGCTGGCGACGTCCATATCGACCGCAACATGCCACGCCATACGCGGGGGACGCACCCGTTTCCGGCCGGGTTCGCCCTGGAAAGCGCAATCGATGAAATGGCGTACAGACTTGACGTGGATCCGGTGCAGCTGCGCCTCGATCATGAGGCCACGACCGACATTATCGTCGGGCAGCCGCTCGCGCCGCACTTCCTGAATGACTGCCTGAGGGAGGGCGCCCGCCGTTTCGAGTGGAGCCGCCGCACCCCCGAACCCGGCTCGATGACCCTGGAAGACGGCACCCTGGTCGGTCTCGGTGTCGCTTGCGGCATCTTCGGGGCGTCGGGATCCGCCGCAGAGACCACGCTCAGGGTCCGGGCGGACGGCACGACGCGGATCATCAGTTCGGGCCATGAAATGGGACAAGGGATTCGCACCGCCGTCGCGAATGCGATCCTTCAAGGGCTTGACGTCAACCCGGATCGGATCGAGATCCTGATGGGCGATACGTCCGTGGGTCCGCAGATGGCCACGGTCGGAGAACGCGGTACGGCAAGTATCGTGCCGGTGACGATAAAAGCCGCGGAGGCCCTGCGGGCCCGCTTCGAGGAGTTGCTGGCGGGATCGCCCCCGCCGCCGGGCAACCTGCACCAGCAGTTGGCGCGCCTGAAACGCCCGTATATCGAGGTGACCGCATCGCAGCTCGCCCCCGGGCAGGACGCCTCCGCACTCGAGGGTTTCCGGGCCGGAAGCTGGGCGGCGGGGGCGGGATCGGAATATCCCGGCTTCACCTCGATGAGCTACATCGCGCAGTTCGTCGAGATCCATATCGATCCGCGAACGCGGCATCTGCGCATGCCGCGCACGGTCAGCATCGCCGATATCGGGCGGGTCGTCAGCCCCAGGACCGCGGAAGGACAGATGTATGGCGGCGTGGTCTGGGGGTTCAGTACCGCGCTTCGGGAACAGAGCGAAATCGATCCGCGTTTCGCCGGCTACCTCAATGACGACCTTGCCGATTATGTCATGGCGGTGAACGCCGACATCGGAGAGGTGGACGTCGGCCTGATCGACAAGCCCGATACGATGGTCAACTCGGCCGGCGTCAAGGGTATGGGCGAACTCGTCATGCTCGGCACGGCGCCTGCGATCGCAAACGCGATTTACCATGCAACCGGCAAGCGCATCCGGAAGCTGCCCATCCGCATCGAAGACGTCCTTTGATGGACGCGGATCCGCCGAGCATCGCGATTTTATTCCGGCTGACAGGCGGTTCGGTTAACCTGGAGATATAGATATGCCCACCTGGAAAGTAACCTACATCAAAGATTTCGCTCCGCACCTATTGAGTATCTTGCGCATTTTTGCGGCGGGGTCGTTCTTCACGCATGGCACGATGAAGCTTTTCGGTTGGCCAGGCCCTTTTGAGTATCCCCTTAATCCCATGCTATACACTGCCGGAATTCTCGAAATTTTCGGCGGCCTGTTGCTGGCGGTAGGGCTTTTCACTCGCCCGGTTGCCTTCGTGCTCTCGGGCTTGATGGCCTTCGCGTATTTCATTGCGCACGCCTCGAACGGCTTCTTTCCTGTGCTCAACCACGGCGAAGCAGCCATGCTTTATTGCTTTATTTTCCTCTACTTCGTTGCTGCCGGTCCGGGCGTCTGGAGCTTGGATGCCCTCCAAGAACGCAAGAATAGAGCGACCTCAACCCGCCTAGGTCGTGTGGACAAACCTGATCCATTGTCTGATCGTATCGAGTTGAACGAAGCCGAGGAAACTGGAAGGCAGCTTGTCTTATCGCGTGGTGATACGGCGTGAGTGCTTGAGGCGATTGAAGAAGCGCTCGATGCGGTTGTGCAGCGCGTATTTGGCCATGTCGACAGTTCGCTGAACTCGGCGGTTCGACTTGGTCGGGATCACCGGGTCTGTGCCACGCCGCTTGAGATCGTCGCGAATGGCGTCGCTGTCGTAGCCCTTGTCGGCCAGCATCGCGGCCGGTTCGGGCGCCTCCTCCTGCATCGGACTCTCGTAGGCGACCATGTCCGAAGCCTGGCCAGGCGTCAGGCAGAGGCCGATGGCGAGGCCCTGCGCATCCGTTCGGGTATGAAGCTTGGTCGTGAGCCCACCGCGCGAACGGCCAATAGCATTTCTATGAATCCCCCTTTTCCGCCTGCTGCGTGCTGGTGCGCCCTCACGATCGTGCTGTCGATCATCTGAATGGTGGTGTTGGCTGCCTCGCTTTCGGCAAGGGCAGACGGCATCACGTCCCGGATCCCGGCCTCGGTCCAGCGGCGATAATTGGCGATGGACCGAGTTCCAGTTACCGAACTCGGCCGGCAGATCACGCCAGGGCGATCCCGTCCGCGTGATCCAGAAAATGCCGTCCAGCACCTTGCGGTGATCCTGCGGCCCTCGGCCGCCGCGAGAGCGGTGCTCGTCCAGGAACGGCACGAAGAACAGCCATTCCGCATCACTCATCAGTCCTCGGATCAAAGCTGCCCTCCTCAAAGAGCAGCGTTGAATCACGCGTCAGAGGAAATGGGAATCCTGTTTGTCCACACGACCTTAAAAAACGTCCCGCCGGCCGGAGCAAGCGGGACGTGTTGATTTTCTCGACCAGATTGGAAGCGCTCGCTAAGGCGATACGCTACCCGTTCCGGGAGCGACCGTAGAAGCAAAAAGCCCGGCCAGTTTAACCGGGCCAGTAGGGAGAGTTACAAATTCGGCCGCTGGCTATTGCTCGTGAGGCCAGAACTGCTTCTTCACACTTGTTGCAACACGGTTCGGTCCCTCGGAAGCCCAGGTGACGAAGACACTGTCACCGGCAGCGACCTGGCCGACTGCAAGACGATCGGGAAGAGTGATCACCTCACCGCTGCTAAGGGTCATGCTTTTTGGATTGCTGTCGAATCTGACCACCGTTCCGGCAGATCCCTCTGCCATCGCGATACCGGGGACAGACATGATCAATGCTGTAAGCGCAATCAACCTGAGTGTGCGCATGGACTTAACTCCATCGGACGTGTGTGTCCGATACCACGGAAATCGACAGAAGCGTGTCGGGTCACGGGATGCTTTCACCCCGTCGGCAGCTCCCGACCTCCATTGTCACTATGGAATCAAATGCACCGTAGGACCAATCAATATTTATATCCCTACAGGCGGAAGCGACAATTATCTTACCTTTGTTCACTTTAACGCCGCGGTGTTATTTAGTCATTAAAAAAAGTTCTTCCTAATCATTTAGGATGTGCATTCATTCTCATTCTGGTAAGTAGCAACCGGACTGGCTAGAAGTTGGTGGCTGTGCCCCACCCGAACTGGAGCAGATGATGTCCGCAGATCTCAAACACGTGGTGGAACGCTTGGCACGCGAATTCTTGTTTCGGCAATACGGTCGACCCTATTCTGATGCCTACTGGCAGAACATTGCCATCGAAATGTCGGACGCGCTTTCGCGTCTACTCCCGGGCGACGAACTTCCAAACGGACTGATCGCCTGCCAGAAGGTGGCTCAGGAAGCTCCCTGCAAGGATCCCGCTGATGCGGCGCAACTTATGAAAGCAGGATGACTGCGAAGTCCAAACTGTTCTCGGCCCTGCGCTGTTTCATCTCGCTCATGACCGATTTCCGTTAAGGGGAAGTCGCCCGTTGTCGATAAGTTGCATCAAGCGCCGGGCAAGCCGATCACCGGACATGGCAAGGAGTCCGGCCACAGTATAAGCAATCGCGGAGCCACCCAGCACCGCTCCGATCAGCTTGACATCCGTCCAGTCCAATATCCCCGATCCCTCATTCCCGGCTCTCGGGCCCGTCCCGGGCGCGAACGCCTGAGCCTCGGCCGCCCAGTCCGGATTGGTGCTGATGACGTAGGTGGCGAGCGTGAAGGTGTCGTCGTACTGCCGCTCCTGCGCCTTGGCATCGAGGTGGACCTGGACGGCGCGGCGGAAGTCGTCGACAGACGGTCCGGTCGGCGCGGGCGGCGGGTTCAGCGTCAGTTCCACGAGACTAGGCGCGGAACGCCAAGCTGCGATCCTCACGATTTGCGCCAAGACTGTGTCGTCCGGTGGATCGTGAGGGAGGTGGTGCGTTCTATTCCGGCAACGGATCGCTTTGCGAGGCGCGTGCCGATTTTTCCAACCTCCAGATGCGCGCTTTCCGCGCTGGCGCGGCATCGACACTGCCTTCTCTCGGGAGCGAGATGACGGCTTGCATACCGGCGTCGCCGTTGGAGAACGAAATGTCTCCGCCATGCTGCCTGGCGACCGCGCGCGCTATCGAGAGACCGAGGCCGATGCCGCCGGTCTGCCTGTTTCGCGACGTTTCCAGCCGGACGTAAGGCGCGAAGACCTTCTCTATCATGTCGTCCGGAATTCCGGGGCCCCGGTCTTCCACCACGATATCGACAGTCGATGCGGTCTGCCGGATGAACATCTTCGCCTCTCCGCCATAGCGCACCGCATTCTCAACAAGATTTCTGATTGCGCGGCGGAGACCATCGGGCCGACAGCGGTACTTCATTTTCGCGCCTTCGATATGCGTGACCGGATGCCCGAGATCGGATTGATCGTCACAGATGCTGCCGACCAGCGCTTCCAGGTCTATCGCGCGCGTTTCCTCTCTGATCGATTCTCCACGCGCGAACGAAATCGCGGCTTCCGTCATCGACTGGAGCTCGTCGATGGTGGACAGCATCTTGCGCTGGACATCTTCGTCGTTGACGAACTCCGCTCTTAGCCTAAGGGAGGTAAGCGGCGTGCGGAGATCATGGCCGATCGCTGCCAGCATCTTGGTCCGATCCTCGACGAAGCGATGCAGACGACTTTGCATCGTATTGAAGGATTGAGCCGTCCGCCTGATCTCTTCCGGCCCGCCCTCCGACAGTGGCGGCAGGTTTTCCCCTCGCCCGAGGGCTTCAGCGGATATTGCCAGGTGTCTTAGTGGCCGGGCGATGCGCCGCGCGATAAAGACACCGATCAAAGCAAGAATCGACGCCGTAAGACCAAGCGATATCAAGGACTGAGAGGTCCACAAACTTCCCTTGTCGTGCTGATAAAAGGTAGCGTTCAACCAACGTCCGTCGTCGAGTTGCGTCTTGTACCCATACCCCAGACTTCCCGAAAAACGGAGAACCTTCGCTGGCTGCGGCAGCATCCACAAATAGGGCGTTGGCGTCACCCATGGGTCATCTGCGTTTGCGGTGGCCACATCTTCGGCATTCGGTAATTGCGGATGCGGCGAACCGGCCCATCCGAATATTCCGCTCGGATCGACGGAACTTTCCAGAGGCCGCGAAAGCTGATCGAGGGCCTCTAACCTCCAGGCATTCGCGTCCATGGGCTCGCTGTCGGTCAACCAGTATCTCAAATAGCTTCCTTCACTCGCGCGAAGTGCTTGCTCCCTCACCTGAGGCGATAGTGATCCCATCAAGCGGGTCACCGATGACGCTCGGCTGATAAACTCGGCTTTCACCGCAGCGTCGAACTTCTTGGTGTACTCATCCAATGAGATGAGGAAGGTGAGCGCCTGCGAGATGATCAACGCCGAGAGCATCAGTCCGATGAACTGTGTCGCCAGACTTTGCTGCCAGAAACGGGTCATTCGAACGCGACCTCGGCGCACAGGCTGTAGCCGCCGCCCCAATGCGTCTTGATGATCGAGGGATTTTTGGGATTCTCTTCGATCTTCTTCCGAAGACGGCTGACCTGATTGTCGATGCTGCGGTCGAAGATATCAGCCGTCCTGCCCACGGTCAGATCGAGAAGCTGCTCCCTGCTTAGTACAAGGCCCGGCCGCTCGATGAAAACTTTTAGAAGGCGAAACTCAGCCGTGCTGAGCGGAATGCCGACTCCGTCCTCGCCGCAGATTTCCTGGCGCCCCAGATTGACCCGCCAATGGCCGATGCGAACGGTCCTCCGCTCATGCATTGCTCGCAGCGCCGCAGGAGCTGTTGCTCGCCGAAGCACCGCTCTGATCCGGGCAAGCAGCTCGCGCGGATTGAACGGCTTTACGAGATAATCGTCGGCTCCCAGCTCGAGACCGACGATCCGATCCGTATCCTCGGCCATCGCTGTCAGAAAGATGATGGGAATGTCTTCGGAGGCGCGAATCCGCCTGCACAGGGAAATGCCATCCTCACCAGGCATCATGATATCGAGGATGATCAGGTCGACAGTCTGCCGTTCGAGGATTCGTCTCAGGCTCGAACCGCCTTCGGCCACGCTGACCTTGTAACCTTGCTGCTCCAGATATTGTCGAACGAGATCCCGAATATCGGTGTGATCATCAACGACGACGACATGCGTGGCGTCTTCCATCGCCCTAACCTCTCTCAGAGATTTTACAGAGGAGTTTACAGAGGAGTTAGGGTCTTCTCCATCGGCAAAATGCCTCAAAAACGAGTCGCGCGGGGTGCATCCCCAATCAGGAAGTGCAAGTCGGATGCCTGTAAGCGAGCGCCGATCCGCACGATCCGTTCTCACACGCCTGACCATCGCCTCCATAACCACTTGGTTGGACAGCGGGGGTGGAGCGTGATCGATACATTTGATTTGTCGTATAAGTGTGCCGCACCGACACCAAATTGTAACAAAGTGTCCTCACCGGTTGGCACTTTGCAAACAAACTGCCAAGCCTATCGCGGGGTTGCAGAAGGCGCGCGCCAACGACGAGGCCGATGGATCCGCATGTAGTGAGATCTGTCCGGCACCGTGGTGGCCGAGAGATCGAGGCGGCTCACTCACCAAGGTCACACCAGTCGGCGAATGCGCTATTGCCTTCAAGGCATCTCACGCATCGGCTTCAAAAAACCGTGAGAAGTGTAACGAAACGAAGCACCTCGTTCTCCCTGTGACAACTTGCGATGAACTGCCGGTCATCGAGGCAAAGTTCTGCGACAGCTCCCGCCTAGCATGGCTCCGTCTAGGCCGCTTCGATCGAGCGGTCGAGATACTTCTTACTGAGCAGCAGATGTGCTTCGGCGAGATCCGCCAAAGCACATGGGGAGAAAACCCCACTACGAGATCCCGGAGATACCCTCGATGGGAGCTCGGCACCCTAAGCTCAGTGTGAACGGAAATGCCCCGAACGCGTCAAAGGATAGGAGATTCAGATGCGTACAATTCTTGCCGCGGCTTTCGCCGCTTCCGTTATGACCACTGCCTCGGTCGCCTCCGCCGGCTCATTTACCAGCACAGGCGTCATCGCGAATATGAACGACAAGACGAACACAGTTTGGCTCCGGAACGGGGACGCCTATCGGCTGCCCGCCAGTATGGATCTGTCGGGTTTCAAACCGGGCCAGCGGGTTCACGTCAGCTGGAATGCCCAGAACCCCTCGAGCATCGACGGCCGTAACAGCGACGAGAGCATCTGGCTGCTCGATGCTACCGAGATCGGGCACGCTGGAAGGTCCAGCGGCGACATCCTCGGGTAGCTTCTTCGGAGTCGCACACAACTGTGGGAGCCATCGGACAGAAGAGCCGCATCCCCACGACGAGGAGCGACCCATCCCGTCGCGGATGGGTCGACCCCATCGGTGCCGCCGATGATCTGATGGATCCGGCGTCACCAATCTGATTTCCAAGCCATGACCGAGGTAAATGTCGGCGCGTAGCGGCCGGGATAGCTCGGCCAAGGCCTGCGCCCTCCAGGCACGAGCGTCCAAAGGTTCGCGGTCGGTCAACCAGTACCTTGCTGCTCCAGATATTGTCGAACGAGATGCCGAATACCGGTGTGATCACCAACGACTACGACATGCGTGGCGTCTTGCATCGGCCGACCTCTCTCAGAGGCTTTACAGAGGAGTGCGGTCTTCGGGATTGGCCTGCTGCCACGCTGCGACAATCCAATACCGGTGCGACACACTTGTAAGACAACGCCGTAGTAAATGCGACCACTTCGCGTCGAAATGGGAGAGTTGACTATGAAGAGCCGGGATTTCGACAACTGCGCCGGTGCTGGCCCCCTACGGTATGAGGAGTGCCAAACAGGCGCGGGCAGTGGAGCGGCCGCAGTGGTTCGGTCTGCGATGGTTGCTCTTGCGTTCATCATGATCGATGCAACATCGTGTGCGGTTTGGTCCGGCGCCTATGCCCAATCCGCAAACTCAACCGACTCTTCGATGATGGGTGTGATGCCTGAGGGGACCCCCGTCGATGTTGTCTCAGGGCTCACTATACCTTGGTCCGCTGTGACTGTGGGGCAGGAGGTACTCGTCAGCCAGCGCGGCACAGCGGAGATCGTAGCGTTTCGACCGGGTGAGGCGCTGCGATCCGTCGGCAGTGTCCGGGTCTTCGTAGCCCGAGGCGACGGAGGGATGCTTGGCCTTGCCGTTTTGGAACAGGGCACGGATGTCTGGATCTACGCCTATCATAGCACGACGGAGGGGAATCGTATCGTGCGGATGCCGTACAGCAACGGCATGCTGGGCGATCCGGAGGTCGTCCTTGATGGCATACCCGGCGGGCGCAGCCACAATGGCGGCCGGATCGCGTTCGGCCCGGATGGAATGCTCTACGCCACGGTTGGCGAGACCCGAAATCTTGAACTTCCGCAGGATTTGAACTCGCTTGGCGGCAAGATCCTGCGCATGACTCCCGATGGCGGCATCCCGAGCGACAATCCGTTCGCCGATTCCCTCGTCTACTCGTTTGGACACCGCAATCCCCAGGGGCTGGCGTGGGACAACACCGGGCAGCTATGGGCGACCGAATTCGGGGATGATGCATGGGATGAGCTCAATCGCATCGAACCGGGCGGAAACTACGGCTGGCCGATCGTCGAGGGCCAGGGCGGCAACCCCGACTACATAGACCCCGTCATGCAGTGGCGTACCCAGGAAATGGGGCCTAGCGGGCTTGCTTACATCGACGGCACGTTTTTTATCGCCGGACTGACGGGCCAGCGGGTGTGGACGGTGACAATCGACCCCGCGGGCAATCCCCAAGCAACGGCGTACTATGCGGGCGAGTACGGCCGCATTCGTCATGTCTTCGAGGGAACCGACGGCAAGCTATGGTTTCTGACGAACACGCGCGGCGGGGGAGACAATCGGATCCTCTCGGTCGCGCTTACGCCTGCGTCCGCGCCCTGATGCGAGGCGTGTCCGGCAGGGCGAATGGGAAGGCCGCGACGTGCAGAACATCGCCATATTCTGGTCGATCCCGAAGGTAGCCTCGCAACCCTTGGGAAAAGACCAGCTACGCATTGCTGTCGGCGCGATCCTGCATGTGCTTTAGGCCGAACCCGACAAGACACTGCGGGCGATGATGGAGACGTCGCATCTGGCGAGGCCGGCGTTCATCTGTCGGCTGCGCGCGAACTATCGCTCCAAGTCAATATTTGCGGTTGATGCGCCAAATAGAGGGGTGTCAGAATTCGTCCATCGTGCAAGCAAGTGTTTTCAAGTGCTCGATCATTCGTTTTGCTGCGGGACTCAGCCAGTTATCAGGTAATCGCTGAATGCCCGTGGTTCTCTTCGGCAATACCCGCGATAGCGGGAGCGCCGTCAGACCGGGGCGGTCGCGCAGCATCGGGGTCACGGCGAAGGTCAGGGCGTCCGTCTGCTCGATGTAGGTCGCGATGAAGCCATTGGAAGTTGATCGTATCCGCGCAACCGGTGGCGTCATTCCCTCTGTCTGGAACAATCCGTCAAGACGTTTTTGCGCGTTCACGGCCTTGTCTGGCATGACCCACGGATAGTCTAGCAAGTCGGAAAGTTCCAGTGGCCCCTTCGTTTCCAGCAGATGGCCTCGGCGCGCTATTATGGCATAGCGTGCTGAAGTGAGCGGCTCGGACAGAAGGTCGGTGAATTCCGGATCCTCGGTCAGCTCTGTAAGAATGAAGGCGACTTGGCCACGTCGTGCCAGTTCGGCGAGTTGTCGCTCGAATCCTCCGACGACACTGATCGAAACACCGGGCATTTCTTGCGTTGTAAGGCTGATCGCTCGCGGCAGAAGCCCTGTGAGCCAGATCGGGCCCGCACCGACAGCGAGTTCGGTTTCCTCGTGTTCCTGAAGGTGACGAATTTCGTGCTGTGCGTCTTCCAATTGCCGGAAAACCATTTGCGCACGCCGCACCATAACGTGACCAAACACAGTCAGGCGCATGGTCTTGGGGAGCCGTACGAACAATCGCGCGCCCACGTCTTCCTCCAGGGCTGCAAGGCCTCGGCTCAGTGCCGGCTGGGTCATGTTCAGTTGTTCGGCCGAACGGGTCATCGAACCTGTTTCGGCAATGGACAGAAGGTAGCGCAGATTCTGAAGGTTCATGGCTTCTAATGATAAAAATGCATTACGAATGCATTGTTAATTATTTGTATTAATGAACTCCCGCATTTAGCGTTTGTCAAATCCAAGGGAGGAGAAATGATGAATCACAGCACGCTGACCCGCTTTGCGGGCATCGCCTTTTCATTCGTCGCTTTTGCCGGAGCCGCTGGTGCGCAGGATTTTCCGACGCGTCCGATCACCATGATCGAACCGTGGGAAGCCGGCACGTCAGGCGATATCACTGCGCGTATCGTCGCTGAATTCGCCTCGGAAGAACTGGGTCAGCCGATCGCAGTGCAGAATATCGCCGGCGGCGGCGGCGCCAAGGCGATGCTGGCACTTTCGGAAGCCGATCCGGATGGCTACACGATCGGCAATTCGTGGGTCGCCACTCAGATCATGGTTCCGACATTCGAGTCGCGCATCGGTTTCGAGCCGATGAGCTTTGACCCGATCGCGTTGATGTGGGTGAACCCGTTTACCCTCACGGTGACCGCCGATCATCCCGCCAACAACGTCGATGAGTTCGTCGAATGGGCCAAGGCGCAGGACGGTATTCTGCGTGTGGGGGTTTGCCCGGCGGTCAGCCTGCCGCACGTGGTGATGCGGCGCTTCCTCGAGGTGGCCGGAATCACAAACTACCAGCCCATTCCCGCGGATGGCTGCGAGACGTCGAATATTCAGGGGTTGTTCGATGGCTCGCTCGATTTCACCACCGGTGCGCTCGGTGCGGAGAAGACTTACGGCGACAAGATCAAGTCCCTTGCGATTTTCACCCAAGAGCGCTCGCCGATCGAACCCGATATTCCGACAGCCCGGGAACAGGGATACGACCTGGACTGGGGTGCGGCGACAGCGGGCTGGTCCGGACTGGTCGCGCCCGAAGGAACCGATCCGGAACGGCTGAAAGTCCTGCAGGATGTCTTTCGCGACGTCATCAACTCGGAAGCCTTCAAGAAGAAGATGTTCGAAGGCGGCTTTACCGTCCAGTACATGGAACCTGAAGAATTCAGGGACCTGTGGCAGGTTTCCCTCGAACGGCTGGGGCCCGCGCTGGACGATCTGAAGAAGAACTGAGTGTCGTGGCGCCGCTGCAGCCGATCGCGGCAGCGCGAAGCTTGCTTCAGGCCGAGGCTCTTTCCCATGTCCACTGGTGAAATATCTCACACCCAGCAAACAGCCGCGACGACGCGATCGCAGGATCTCGCCGCAGTTGTTGTCGGTGCGGGTGCCTTTCTGCTCGGCCTTTGGATGGTGCTGGATATCGCGGCAATGGAAGACAACCCCATTGCCTCATTGTCCGGCGGAATTGACGCCAAGCAGTATCCCACATGGCTGGGCGTCGCTCTGATGGGGCTCGCCCTCGCCGTTGTTGTGCGCCCCGGATACCGGTTGGTCACGACACACGGCCGGCCTGATGAGGCGCTGCCGTGGGCGCGCATCTTCAGCGTGATCGTTGCCCTGTTTCTTTGCGTTCTGGCCTTCCGCCAGCTTGGCTACATCGCTTCCACCACCTTGTTCGGCGCCGCGCTGATGACTGCCGGCGGTGCACGCCGACCTCTGCCCATCGCCGGCTTTCCATTGGCGCTAACGCTGGTGCTGTACTGGATCGTACGGCTGGTCTTCGACATTCACCTGCCCTTCGGGCGGCTCTGGTCCGGTCTGATCGGGGGGTGAGCGATATGGACACCGTGTTTGCCGCGCTTGATCTTGCCGGCGTTGCCTCCCTGCTTCTTTCCATCGTCGTCGGTCTGGTTGTCGGCATCATATTCGGCGTGCTGCCGGGTATGGGGCCGTTGCTTGGTATCGCGCTCGCCATCCCGTTCACGTTCTTCATGGAGCCTGTACCCTCGATAGCGCTTCTGATGGGTATCTATCAGGGCGGCAATTTCGGCGGGGCGGTCACGGCAATAATGATCGGGGTGCCGGGCACGCCGATGGCGGCAGCGACGTTGCTCGACGGCTATCCCATGGCCCGCGGCGGACGCGTTTCCGACGCGCTGATACTGGCCACTCTTTCGTCGTTCTCCGGCGCCGTAATCGGCGCTCTTCTACTGATCCTTCTGTCACCCTATCTGGCCGCCGCCGCCGCCAATTTCGGCCCTATGGAGACGATGCTGCTCGCCGCGCTCGGTCTGTCGACCGTCGCTTCGCTGACGGGGCGGTCCCTGCCGAGAGGTCTGCTCGCCGCAGCATTGGGACTGGCGGCCGCCGCGATCGGTACTGATCCGATCCTGGGGCTGCCGCGCCTGACGATGGGGCTGCCCGGTCTCGACGGTGGATTCAATCTCGTTGCGCTTCTGATGGGCCTGTTCGCCGTGTCCGAGCTGCTGGCGCAGGTGGCCGAGGGTGATCACCGCAAGGCGGAGCGGGTGCATTTGCAATTGCGCAATGGCATCCTGGGGAACTTCATTCGCCGCTGGACAAACTGGCTGCGCTCAAGCGCGGTCGGCATCTTGATCGGTGCCATTCCGGGTATCGGCGGTGATGCCTCGGCCTATATCGCCTATCGCGTTTCGCGGGATTTTTCCAAGGAGCCGGAAAAATTCGGTGAGGGGGCAGACGACGGCGTGGTGGCCGCCGAATCCGCCAACAGCGCCACGACCGGAGGAGCGCTTCTGCCGATGCTCGCCATTGGTATTCCGGGGGATCCGGTGGTTGCCGCGCTGATGGGCGGTTTCCTGATACAGGGGCTTGCTCCGGGGCCGCAACTGTTTCAGCAGCAACCGGAAATCGTCTACGGCGTTCTTGCCGCGTTCCTTCTGGGAGCCATGCTGCTGCTTCCAATCGCGCTCGTGATGCTGCGAGCGCTGATACGCACGCTCGCGGTTCCGAAGCCCTACCTTGTCGCCGCCGTCGGCATGTTCAGTGTGCTGGGCGTGTTCATGGTGCAGCGCTACATGTTCGACCTGTGGGTATTCTTCGCCTTCGGTCTCATAGGTTACGCTCTCCGGCTGGCCGCAATTCCGCTCGCTCCCCTGATCATTGGCTATGTTCTCGGCTCGACCTTCGAGGAAGAGCTTCGCATGACGTCGCTCGTCACGGGCGGCGACTGGATCGGTTTCTTCCTGCACCGGCCTGCTTCGCAGATCATACTGGCACTTCTGGTGTTCGTTCTCTTCACGCCTGTCGTGCAGGCGCTGCTGCGCCGTCGCGCACTGCACAAGCTTTCCACCTCGACACGAGAGTCTCATTCATGACCGAAACCCGTCCCAATATCGTCTTCGTCATCACCGACCAGCAAAGACACGATACAATCCGCGCCATGGGCTTCCCGCACATGGATACGCCCAATCTGGATGCGCTTGTGAGCGAGGGTACGGCCTTTTCGCGGATGTATGCGACATCGCCGTGTTGTGCGCCGTCCCGGGCAAGCCTCTTCACCGGGCTTTATCCGCACAATTCCGGCGTGCTGCGCAATGATGAGGTCTGGCCTTCGACATGGGTGAGCGATCTCGCGGAAGCCGGCTATCATTGCTGCAATGTCGGGAAAATGCATACCCACCCCTTCGAGGGGCCTTTCGGTTTTCACGAACGCCACGTCGTCGAGAACAAGGACCGCGCACATCCGAACCTGCCATTCTTCCTCGACAACTGGGACAAGGCGCTGATAGCGCGCGGTGTCGAAAAGCCTGATCGGCGAACCTATCGCCGCCGGCAGGATTACGGAACCGCGCTCGGGGCGTTTTCATGGGAGCTCGATCGCGATCTGCATTCCGACGTCTTTACAGGCCGTCTTGCCTGCCGATGGCTCAGGGAATGGAACGGCTCGAAGCCTTTCTTCCTCCAGGTGGGTTTACCCGGGCCGCATCCGCCGTACGATCCCGCACAGGAGGACCTGAAACCTTATCTCGAACGCGATCTGCCCGTACCGATCCCTTCAGACATCGAGGCACAGCCCACAGCGCTTCAGGAACTGCAGGCGAACCACATTCGCGATGACCACGATGCGGTGCGCCATCTCGCTCACCCGACAGCGGAACAGACACAACGCCAGCGAGCTCATTACTATGCCAATGTTTCGATGATCGACGGGATCATGGGGGATATCCGGGCCGCCCTGAAAGCGCGGGGAGTGGCGGACAACACCATCATCATCTTCACGTCCGATCACGGTGATTGCCTGAACGACCACGGACACAGCCAGAAATGGACGATGTACGAGCACTCCGTCCGCGTTCCGGCAATCATTTTTGATCCACGCCGCTCCGGCGGAACCCATGTCGATCACCTTGTCTCGCTGATGGACCTGGCACCGACCGTCCTTGAACTGGCAGGCGTGCGCCCACCTGACTGGATGGAAGGTGTTTCGCTGACGCCATATCTGCGAGGCGAAACCGGGACGCCGCTGAGAACCGAGGTTTTCGCGGAACTGGCACGCGACATGATCCAGAACAGTGCTGCCTTCTTTACCATGATCCGGACGGGGCAATGGAAACTGCTGCACATCTCCGGAAGCGCCGAGGGGCAGTTGTTTGATATCGACCAGGACCCGGATGAGCTTGTCAATCTTTGGGACGACCCCGCACACGCGGATGTGCGCCTTGAGCTTGCTTCACGACTGCTGGAATGGCGCATCGAAAGCGGGCTGGCGGCCCAGGGCTGGCTCGGGAGGATCGCAAGCTGACGACCCTCGACTGGGATTTTTCAGTTGGAGGCAAACGTACGCTGACCACTGGAGGTCCTGCTCGATCAGACCTCATTGCCGCGACACCCCTGTTATGCATGCGCCACCTCCAGCGGCGGCAAGGAATTGCATAGCACGCATGGCATGAGACTGGTTTTGCCAGATCGCTTCTGTTTGACTGGGAGCCCCGGCGCGCGGACGCAGCGGCCGATGCATTTGACTTCGGGGTCGGCGACGGCCGGCGTCCGGTTGCCGGGAGCATAGCTGGATGTCGCGAGGGCTATTGTTCGCCGCGGTCGGCCGAAATGGCAACTTCACGCTGCGCCTGCAGAGAGGCAAGTCGATCAGCCAGCGCCTTCGAAATGGAATCGTAGGCGATGCTGCCCAAGGTGAGACGCAGCGCCGGCCTTTCGCTGTCAGCGGCCGTAATGATGGCGTCTACAGTCCGTGCCGCATCACCCTTGATATCGAAGCTTCCGCTGTCGATGGCGCGCCGCACCTCTCCGGCGGGCGTATCCTCGTACACCTCCATCGGTGCTGGGCGGACAAGGCTGGCACCGAAGTTGGTCGCCGTCGGACCGGGCTCGGCGATGATGAAGTCGATCCCAAAAGGGGCGACTTCCTGGGCGACGGATTCGACGAAGCCCTCAATGCCCCATTTGGTGGCGTGATACAGGCTGAAATTGGGGTAGGCGATCTGTCCGCCTTCCGATGAGACCTGAACCACACGTCCGCCGCCTTGCCGGCGCAGATGCGGCAGGGCTGCACGGACGATCTGTATGGAACCGGTCAGGTTGGTGGCAATCTGATGCGCGATCTGTTCGTCGGTGAGTTCTTCCGCTGCTCCGAACAATCCATAGCCAGCATTGCTGACGAGGACGTCGATCCGGCCCACCTGCGCGAATGCTTCGTCCATCACGCTTCGCACGCGCCCGAAATCGGTAACGTCGAGCTTCAGAACTGCAATGTTCGCGCCATGCTGCTGCTCAAGATCGCCAAGGGCGTCCTCTCGCCGCACCGTCGCTACGACACGATCTCCTCGCGCCAGTAATCGGCACGCCATCTCCCGGCCCAACCCTGAGGACGCCCCGGTAATCAACCATGTCTTGCTCATATGATACTCCTTTCATGAGATCGGCCATGATGTGGGGCGACATAATTGGTGCTATAAGGCCTCTATTTTTGCATTAACAGGTGAAAGGAATTCACCAATGACGAAGCCATCGCTGGCTGACCTGGAAGCGTTCGCGGTCGTGGCCACCGAGCGCAGCTTTCGGCGTGCCGCCGATCTGCTGGGCGTCTCGCGATCCGCGCTCAGTCACCGCATGAGGAAGCTGGAAGAGCAAGTGGGGCTGCGGCTTCTGAACCGGACAACCCGCAGTGTTTCACCAACCGATGCGGGATCTCGACTACTCAGCCGGATCGGTCCGGTTCTCAGAAACCTCGACTCGGCGCTCGATACGCTCGCGGTTGACCGCGGTAGCCCCAGTGGTGTGTTGCGGATTAATGCCGACAGAGGTGCCGCTCGACTAATGCTGCGCCATATCATGCCGACATATCTGGCGAGATACCCCGATGTCGAACTCGATCTGGTCAGCGAAGGGCGTCTTGTCGACATCGTGGACCGGGGGTTCGATGCGGGCATCCGGCTCGCTGAGGCGGTGCCCCAAGACATGATCGCGGTAAGGATCAGTGACGATCTCCGCTTCCTCGCCGTCGCCTCGCCGGACTATGTCAGCCGTTTCGGCAAACCGGTTGTTCCCGACGATCTGCTTCGGCATGGCTGCATTCGTCAGCGCCTGCCAAGCGGCAAGCGCTACCGATGGGAGTTCGAGAAGCACGGGCAGGAAATCGCTATCGATCCCCCAGGCGCACTGACGCTCAATGACAATGACCTCATGATCGAAGCGGCAACCCGCGGATTGGGCATCGCCTATGTGCCTGAAACCGCTGCCCACGATTCCCTCGCTGCAGGTCGCCTGACAGCGATACTTGAAGACTGGTGCCCTCCATCCTCCGGCTTGATGCTGTACTATCCCGGACACCGTCACGTGCCTGCGGCACTGCGCGCCCTGATCGACTTGTTGAAGGAACCCGACACGAAGGCGGCCTTGCTTTCCGGCCTCAGGTAGCGGAGCGCTGGCCGTCACGAGCATGCCTCGCAAGTGCATTTTCTGCGCAGTGTTCAGGCAGATCAAGGGATGCACGCGCGCCCACTCATGGTCGAGCACGCCATGTCAAGCGGCTTTGGCTTCGGCGGAGTCAACGCACGCGCGATTTCAGGCATCGGACCTGATGCTGAACGTATGATGCTGATTTGTTGCGTCGCGTTGCGAGCTACCCGCTGTCTGGATTGATACATCTGTTGCTTTTCATATCTCCAATGATACGGTCTTTTCATGCAAGATGACCGGTCACCAAACCGACCCTGGCTGCTTCTGATCCACCAGCTGCCCAGCAAGCCGGCCTATTTGCGCGTCAAGATCTGGCGCCGGCTCCAGGGCATCGGCGCCGTCGCCGTCAAGAGTACCGTCTACGCGCTGCCGGCGACCGCCGAGACGCGGGAGGATTTCGCGTGGCTCCTGAAGGAGATCGTCGAGGGTGGCGGCGAGGCGATGGTGTGCGAGGCGCTCCTGATCGACGGTCTATCGGATGACCAGGCGCGGGCGCTGTTCGATATGGCGCGCGATGCCGACTATGAGGCGATCGCGAACGAAGCCAGGGCGCTCGCTGCGGCGCTGGATGCTGCGGGGGGCGGAGAGGAGAAGACGGAAGCGCATGCCCAGGTCCGGCGCCTGCGCAAGCGGCTGGCTGATATCACGGCAATCGACTTCTTCGGCGCGACCGGCCGCCTCACTGCGGAAGGTTCCATCGCGGAGTTCGAGAGCCGGCTCGCAGCGGACGAGGGGATGGACGCCGCAGAGACACAGGCTGTGCTGACGGCCGAGGACCTCAAAGGCCGTATCTGGGTCACGCGCAAGGGCGTCCACATCGACCGCATCGCCTGCAGCTGGCTGATCCGCCGCTTCATCGACGCCGATGCCGTCATCCGCTTCGTGCCGGGCAAGGGCTATGTCCCCAAGCCGGGCGAGCTGCGCTTCGACATGTTCGAAGGCGAGTTCACCCACGAGGGTGACCGCTGCAGCTTCGAGGTGCTGCTCGCCCGAACCGGCCTCGACGACCCGGGCCTTCGGGCGATCGCCGAAATCGTTCACGACATTGACTTGAAAGACGGCAAGTTTGCACGCGAGGAAGCGACCGGCATCGCCCATCTGATCGCCGGCATCGCTCTGGCGCATGCGGGCGACGAGGAGCGCATCGCTCAAGGAGCGCCCGTCTTCGACAACCTCTACCAGTATTTTCGCAAGAAGCGCCGGTGACGCGCAGGGGGTGGATCCATGAACAGAAATGCAAGCGACGACACACAACCAATCCAGCGCAACACCGCGCCGGACCACGGCATCCCCTTCGCCGAGGCGGTGCGCGTCTGGGCACGGGTGGCGGCGCTCAGCTTCGGCGGTCCGGCCGGGCAGATCGCCGTGATGCACAGGATCATCGTCGAGGAGAAGCGCTGGATCGGCGAGACGCGCTTCCTGCACGCGCTCAACTACTGCATGCTCCTGCCGGGACCGGAGGCGCAGCAGCTCGCCGTCTACATTGGCTGGCTCCTTCACAAGACCAAAGGCGGGCTCGTCGCCGGCACGCTGTTCGTGCTGCCGGGCGTCGTCGCCATCATGGGGTTGAGCTGGATCTATGCGCTCTTCGGCAATGTCGGCGTGGTCGAGGCATTGTTCTTCGGGCTGAAGGCGGCGGTGCTCGCCATCGTGCTGCAGGCCGTCGTCCGGGTCGGTAGCCGTGCGCTCAAGAACAACGTCATGGTGGCGCTCGCCGCGGCCGCCTTCATCGCCATCTTCTTTTTCCATGTGCCGTTCCCGCTCATCATCCTGACGGCGGCCCTCATCGGCTTTGCCGGCGCGCGCGCGGGCCTCGCGCCCTTTCTCGCCGCCAATGGCCACGGCAAAGTGGGTGACAGGCAGGTCGCCGACGCGGACAGCGCCCTCGGCGAGACGATCCCGGCGCACGCCCGGCCTTCGGTCGGCTGGGCGCTGAGGATCGCTGGCGCGTTTCTCATCCTGTGGCTTACACCGGTCATCGCCCTCGTCGCCGCCTTTGGCAGTGGCAACGTCTTTGCCGATATCGCCGTCTTCTTCTCCAAGATGGCCGTGGTGACCTTCGGCGGGGCCTATGCCGTTCTCGCCTATGTCGCGCAGCAGGCGGTGGAGACCTATCAGTGGCTCCAGCCCGGTGAGATGCTGGACGGGCTCGGTCTGGCGGAGACCACGCCGGGGCCGCTCATCATGGTTACACAGTTCGTCGGCTTCATGGGCGCCTTCCGCGCGCCGGGCTCGCTCGATCCGTTGCTGGCCGGTACCCTCGGCGGGCTTCTGACCACCTGGGTCACCTTCACCCCCTGCTTCCTGTGGATCTTTCTCGGTGCGCCCTATGTCGAGGCGCTGAGGAGCAACAGGGCTCTGTCGGCCGCACTGGCGACGATCACAGCGGCCGTCGTCGGTGTCATCCTCAATCTTGCGGTGTGGTTCGGGTTGCACGTGCTCTTCGGCGAGCTCGTCAATGTGAGCGGTTTCGGTATGAGCGTCGATGCGCCGGTGCTGAGTTCGGTCAATGTTGCCTCGCTCGTGCTCACCCTCGGCGCGCTGATCGCCGTGTTCCGCTTCAAGGTCGGCATGCTGCCGGTGCTCGCCGCCTGCTCCCTGGCGGGGCTGCTCTATGGGCTCATCTGACGCTGGAAGAACGGACATTCGGCCGCGCCCGCGGCTCGACCCGGCAACGGCTTCCTCGCCATGCTCTTGCCCGGCAGCGGCCGGTTTTGGAGGCGGACAGCGCATTGCCGCCCGCCTTTGGTCAGAAGTTCGCAAGGCTTTCAGATTACATCCGATGCCTTGCTACGGGTCGAGCCGCCTGTCAGCCGGCACGCTCGATGCCGGTTGCGTCGAACACCCAAATCCACTCGTCGCTGTTGTGACGGTCGTCTGTGCTCGAGGGGTTTTGGGAGTCCCAGCTGACGTGTACCCGCTGGCCCGCCGTCAGGCCGGAAAGATCGACATGAGTAGGCAGCCGATAGGCATCGCCGTCCCGGATTCGAACGGTGTTCGTTTTGGTGTTCACGCTCTCGATGACACCGGTGCTCGTGAATGTACCGGCAGAGGCAATCGAGGCAGCGCCCATCACGGAAGCGGCAACAGCCGCGGCAAGAAACTTGCGCATTTCAAAACTCCTATTCTTTCGCATTCAGAGACGGACAAGCCGGTGCACCCGGAACCTTCTTTCGCATCGTCGTCCGGTTCCTTGAGCGGGCTTGTTTCTCTGCGATCATTAATACCGCGCGTGCCGATCAGGAGCTTGCCAACGGGTGTTCAAGATTTGCACGATCCTGCAGGATGCGCCAATGCCTGCCTAAGGGGCTGTCGGCCCAAGAGCCCCTGATCCTCAACACGTCACAATGGCGTGGACACTATCTTGGAATGATGCGCGCGTCCGTATGCATGCGGCTCTGTATTGTCCCCGCGGGCGGTCAGCTTGCCCAAGAATCCAGAAAACTTGCCTGATCCTGCATCGCCGGTGATTTCCACGTGCTTCGATACTAAGTTCGGCTCTGGTTTCAGGAGAGATCACATGAACCGCTCTACAAAAGATCACATAGAAACCCTCAAAGAGGCAGTTGAAGTTTACGCCGCTCGTCACGCCAACAGCGATGGCCTGGCAATGACGCCGGTGCCGGGGCTCATGATGAAATGCGTCAAAATGCCAAGCGGCGGCCGACATTCGGTTTATCGGCCGCTGGTTTGCGTGATTTTGCAGGGCGCCAAGCGAATGACCGTTGGCCGGGAGGAGCGGGTCTTTTTCGCCGGTCAGTCCGCCATCGTGAGCGCGGACATGCCGGTGACCGGACAGATCATGACGGCGAGCCAAGATGAGCCTTTTCTCGCAGTTGCCATAGAACTCGAGATCGCGACCCTGCGTGAACTTGCGGCGCAGCTGGGCGACGTCCGCTCGCACCATCCGTCCGAGACAGGCAACTTGTTTGCCGTAGATACGGAAACCGCGACGCTGGACAGTATATGGCGACTGATGCAATTGATGGATCGACCCGCCGCAGTGCCGCTGCTTCGTCCCGGAATCATGCGGGAGCTGCACTATTGGCTTTTATCGGGGCCGCACGGTGCCGCCTTGCGGACACTTGCTGATCCGCATAGCCATGCCGGTCGACTTGCAGCGGCCATCGCGATCCTGAGAGCCGAGTATCGCGACCGATTGTCGATCGAGCGTCTTGCAGCGGCGGCGGCGATGAGCCTCACTGCCTTTCATAAGCATTTCAAGCAGATGACCTCGTTAACTCCGGGCCAGTATCAGAAGCGTCTTCGTCTCGTCGAGGCACGCCGCTTGATGCTTGACGAAGGTCTCTCAGCGACGAGCGCCGCATTTGAGGTGGGCTATGAAAGTGTGTCGCAGTTCACGCGCGACTACGCCCGCCTGTTCAATGCACCCCCGAAACGCGATACCCTTCGTCTCCAAGCGGCATCCCGCTGGATCAGCGAGGAAATGCGGAAAGGCGAACAGGCGAATGCCGCCTAGATACGGCCTTTCAGCAGGTCGCGACGCGCTTCAAACCAGAATGGCCGGCTCGCGCGGATAGCGCGAGCCAAACCGATTATCGCTTCTTATCGACCATGTCGTCCCGGTAGAGGACCATGCCGGCATGGTAGAGGACGCCATCGACAAAGTCGCCGTCCGCCGTGAAACCGGTATCGTCCCAGTAATCGATGTGATCGCCTGTGATCTCGTATCGACCCTGATAGGCTTTCTCACGCGTTCCGCGCGCTTCGACGTAGCGGCCGTTCGGACGCAATTCATGCCGAATGTAGCCGTCCTCGGTGAGCCACATGCCGACATAGGGATGGCTTTGCACCGCCCCGCTGGCAGGAATCCGATCTGCTTTCACTTGAGCAAGTCCTTCTGACAGGAAAATTGCGCTGGAGCCCGCGAAAAGAAGGGTAGCCGATATCCATGAACGTCTCATCAAGCTACTCCTACTGATGCCTTGTGGGCGCCTCGGCAAGGAACGCGCATCCGCTCCAGGGCCGGACGGTGGCGCGGCTAAGGTGGCGGGAATACCACTTCATGAAGTGTTTCCCTAAGTGGTCGCCGTGGGACGAACGACGATCTCGTTGACATCGACGTCCTGCGGCTGCTCGATCGCGTAGCGGACGGCGCGCGCGATGGCATCGGGCTGCAGGGCGATGGCCCGGTAGGTCTTCATCGCCTCGGCGGCGACCGGATCGGTAATCGTCGACGCCAGTTCACTCTCCACCACGCCGGGGTGAATGCAGGTGATGCGCAGTCTGTCGTTTTCCTGCCGCAACCCGTCGGAGATTGCACGGACGGCGAATTTCGTGGCGCAATAGACGGCGGCCGTCGGTACGACGCTCAAGGCGCCGACCGAGGCGATGTTGATGATGTGCCCCGCCTCCCGTTTCGTCATTTCGGGCAGCACCGCGGCGATACCGTTCAGCACGCCCTTGATGTTGACGTCGACCATCTGGTCCCATTCGTCGACCTTCATCGAGCTCATGAGGGACAGCGGCATGATGCCCGCATTGTTGATGAGCACATCGATGTGTCCCCAGGCGGCCCGAGCCGCGTCGGCAAAGGCGCGGACGCTGTCGCGATTTGTTACGTCCAGAGCATGGGTGAGGACCGTGCCGCCGCGTTCCTCGATCTTCGAGGCGACGTCTTGAAGCCGGTCCATGCGCCGGGCGCCCAGCATGACCTTTGCTCCGGCGCTGCCGAGTTCGAACGCGATCCCTGCGCCGATACCGCTGGATGCACCGGTGATCAGAACGACTTTGTCGGAAAGCATCATTGTCTCCATTCCAGGTGTTGAAGCGAGCGTCTCCTCGTGGAGCCGCAGTCGCAAACATTGGCGAATGGAGGGGACAGCGGTAGAACGGCTCTCCGGATTTCTTGCACGATTCTCCAATAGTCATAGATTGAGCTTGCAAAGAGGGAGCGGCCTGGAAAAGGATCGTGTCATGCGGAACCTCGCCGAACTCACAGGTCTCATCGAGCGCCATGCGCCGACCGACGGGGTAACCGCGACACGACTTCCACGGGTCGCACTGTTGCGCTCGAGCGCTCCAACCGAGCCATTGCACACGATGTACGACCCGTCCGTCTGTTTTGTCGCACAGGGGCGGAAGCGTGCGCATCTTGAGGGCGTCGAATACCTTTACCAGTCGTCCGAATATCTCATCGTGGGCGTCGATCTGCCGGTCATCGGGGCCGTCATCGAAGCGAGCCCGGGCGCGCCCTATCTCTGCTTCAAGCTGCAACTGGATCGAAGCGTGCTCGTCGACATGCTGCCTGACGCACGGCCGGAACGATCCGGCCCGCCGATCTCGGTCGCGGCGGCGACGCCGGAACTGATCGATGCGGCCGCGCGCATGCTGCGATTGCTGGATGCTCCCGACGACATCGAGGCTCTGGCGCCCCTGATCGAGCGAGAAATTCTGCACCGGTTGCTGAACGGACCGCAAGGGACGGTCCTGCGCCAGATTGCAGTCGTTGAAAGCCGACTTTCGCGAATCCGGGACGCTATTCAGTATCTCACGGAGCATTTCCACGAGACGTTCTCGGTCGAAGAGCTGGCGGTGAGGGTGGGCATGAGTCCGTCATCCTTCTACGAACAGTTCCGCCAGACGACGATGATGACTCCGCTTCAGTTCCGCAATCATCTGCGCCTTCAGGAGGTTCGCAGGCTTATGCTGAGCGAGGGGGTGACTGCGGCCGAAGCCGGATTTCGCGTCGGATACGAAAGCCCGTCGCAGCTCAGCCGCGACTATGCCCGGATACACGGAATGCCGCCGAAACAGGACGTCGCGCGGCTGAAGCGGCTGCTGCCTGCCGAGGTGGCCGTCGATACAGCGCTGTGACGGCCGTCAGCTACACCAGCGCGCTTGTTCCGGCCTTCTGGCCATCTTCAACGATGGTCGATTTGCCGCGCGTGCGCAGGGCGTCGCGCTTCGGCGGCGCCCGGAACAGCCGGCCGTATTCGCGGGTGAACTGCGAGACGCTCTCGTAGCCCACCTCGAACGCGGCGCTGCTTGCCGAAAGGCCTTCGTCGAGCATGAGGCGGCGTGCCTCGATGAGACGAAGCCGTTTCTGATACTGCCCAGGCGTCAGCGACGTCATGTGCTTGAAGTGCTTGTGGAAGGCGGTGAGGCTCATCGCCGCCGCGTCTGCCAGGCGCTCGACAGGCACGCGCGATCGATATTCGGTCCTTAGGATCGCGATGGCCGCGGCGAGACGGCTCGCGTGGCTGTCGGGGTCCGCATGCGCCCGCAAGACGGCGCCGTGCGGCCCGGAGAGCAGCCAATAGTGCAACTCCTGCATGATCCCGGGGCGCAGCAACGGCGTAGCCTCGGGCCTGTCCAAGAGGCTCATGAGCCGCGCTGCACAGTCCAGCACCGCGGCTTCGCTGTCCAGGGCGAACAAGGTGCGTATTTCCGACGGGCGCTGCAGCTGGGCACCACCCATATGTGCCGCCAGTTCGCGCAGGATCGTCACCTCCAGCTCGACCGCGATCGCCAGATAGGGCTCGGCCCGGCTCGCCTGCACGATCCGCCCGAGGACGGGCATGTCGGCGTTGACGATCACCGACTGCCCGGCGGAAAAGACGCGCTCCTGATTCCCAACGACCATGCGCTTGGCGCCCTGCAGGACGAAGCAAACCAGCGGCCTGTAGATCGAATGCAGGTCGCCGGGCGGTGTCTCGACGCACATCATCCGCAGGCCCGGCACCGGCGTCAGCGCCAGGCCGTCACGGTTCGCATGGCGGCTGGCATAGGCCCGAACGGCCTGTTTGAGCGTGTCCATGTACGTCCTCCTGCACTTCAGTGCGAAATTAGCATGGCGGCCGGCAGATACCAGAAGGCATGCACGATGAGGCAAGTTTTGCGCAGATGTTGGCAAGCTTCATCGTCGCCGCGTCGGTAGGAAAGGAGGCGTCGAAATCACAACTCGGCCACGGCACTTTCGAGCGCGACTTCTGTGCCGAGCCGCCTTGGCAGATGGAGTTTAACCAATGAAAACGACGGGCAATACGATCCTCATCACCGGGGGCGGATCCGGCATCGGCCGGGAACTCGCCCTGCGCTTCAACGAGCTTGGCAACAAGGTGGTCGTCGCGGGTCGGCGCATCGACGCGCTGGAGGAGACAATTGCCGGCCGGCACGACATGCACGCGATGGTCCTCGACGTCGAGGATCCGCAGGCCATCACGGCCTTTGCCGAACGTGTCGTCGCCGAACATCCGGACCTCAACGTCCTGATCAACAATGCCGGCATCATGCGGCGCGAGGACCTGACCAGGAGCCGCGATCTCAGCGATTCCGAGCAGACCGTCGTCGCCAACCTGCTTGGCCCGATCCGGCTGACGAACGCGCTGACCGACCATCTGGCAGGCCAGCCGGATGCGGCGATCGTGAACGTATCGTCCGGTCTGGCCTTCGTTCCGCTGAGCGCCACTCCGACCTACAACGCCACCAAGGCGGCGCTTCATTCCTATACGGTGTCCTTGCGCGAGCAGTTGAAGGGCAAGGTCGAGATCATCGAACTGGCCCCACCCGCGGTACAGACCGAATTGACCCCCGGCCAGTCGACACGTGACGGCTACATGCCGCTGGACGACTTCATCGACGAAACCATGACTCTGTTCCTCCAAAAGCCGACGCCCAAGGAGATCCTGGTGGAGCGGGTGAATTTCCTGCGCTGGGCGGAGCGGGACGGACACTTCGACCAGGCGGTCGAGATGCTCAGCGCCCACTGAGCGGAAGCGCGTGCCACGGCCCACGGCCGGGCAGACCAGCAATGTCGCGATCCGCGCATCAACCGGTCCGGGGTCAAGGGGTGGGCGAGGTCGTTCTTGTCGGCGTGGCGCCGGCGATCACCAATGCGGTCTATCACGCAACCGGGGTGCGGACGCCACCTGCCGGTCCGCATCGAAGACCTGATATAGTCGCGGATTGAGGGTTCTCCTCTTGTCCCTGTCGCTGAAGCGCGGGGTCGTCGGTCCTGCGAGGATCCGCCCGGGACCAGCCGGGTGGGCATCGCGTGGGCCTCACGCGCCGTTGCGGTGGCCGGGGGCCACACCGTTGCATCAGGGCCAACGGCGCAGCAATCCTCTCTATCGCGCGCGCAGCCGCTTGATGTGATCTACGATCAGCCTGTGATCATAGGGCTTTGCGAGATGAGGTCCTTCCTCACAAAGATCTCCGGCCGTATCGGCAATGCGTTCTACGGCGCTGGCGAGCAAAATCCTCACCTCGGGCATGGATTTGCGGATCCAATGCGACAGGTCGAAACCGCTGATTTCGCCAGGAAGCTCGACGTCGGACAGAACGATATCAATGGTAAAGTCCGGATGCTGGAGCGCCTGGATGGCTTCCGTTCCAGTGCCTGCCTCGACCACGCGGAAGCCGCAGTGGCGTAGGTACTCGGCGATCACAGTTCGGGTTATCACATCGCCGTCGACGATGAGGATCGACACGGCTGGACCTTCTTTTTCCATCAGCCATCCCGCTTTGCGGGGTTTGCATCGATCATTTCCATTATCGCCCTTGCCAGCTGATTACTGGGGGTCGGCTTTGAAAAGAAGAGATCAATGAGATGCTTGTGTTCGTCCTCTGGCTCCAGATGGCCCGACATGACGACAACCCTCACGCCTGGACGCTCCTGTTTCACGGCCCGCGCCACATCAAGGCCATCGCGATTGCCAGGCATCCGTACATCCGTCACCACGAGGTCTATGCGAGCAGTAGACCTCAGGACGTCGATTGCCTCGTCGGCGCTCCCGGCCTCAATCACCTGGCAACCCAATAGCCTGAGCTCCTCGGCAATGTCGAACCGGATAAAAGGTTCATCCTCCGCCAAAAGAACTACGTTCTTGTCCGCTTGGACTCCACGCCAGGGGTTGGATTTAGCAGCCATCGGCAGCATTCTGGCATGAGATTATCGTGATGCCCATTGTCGCCCCTTGTTTCCCTTATTCGAAAACGAACTTTTCTCGGGCAATCTGGTTCCTTATTTTTTGGAAATAGATCAGCAGTATCTCCGAGCCACCGGCTCGGAGGCCCGCTGCGCTCATGTCGCCCACAATACCCGGTTGCCACTTTAGCAGCGTTCCAATCACCTCCTACGCTGCTGCCCTGTCTCGTTTTCGCGGCAGGCGGTGATCGCCACCTTGCCGCCTTCCCGACGGTACGCAGCCGCACCGGAGGTGTGATCGATGGCGCGGCGCTTGCGGCCGGAGCGTCAGCGGAGGACGGCGGCCGGCGGCGGCCCGGGTCGCCGGCTCAGCCATTTGGGGGTTCGGCATCGTCAGTGGTTCGGTCGGGCGCGGTGACAGTAACGCCTTTTGCTGCCGCGACGACGGTTCGCCGTAGCCAAACGTGCCTGGGCTCGTCCTGATGGCGTGCGTGCCAGGCCAGGCTCATCGTGACGCGGCCGAGGTCGACAGGCGGGGGCACGGTGACGAAACGCCCCATCCCGGCCGCCGTCAATGCCAGGCTCGACGGGAGGGTCATGATCAGGTCGGAGCGCCCGGCGATCTCCACTGCGGCAAGGAAGTTCGGCACGCACACGTTGACCCGTCGCCGGCGCCCCATGCCGGCAAGCGCGACGTCGACGGGAGCCGGACCCACGCCGGTGATGCTCACCACGATATGGCCGAGTTCGAGATATCGCCCGAGGGTGAGCTTCCCCTCGGCGGCCGGATGTCCGGCACGCATCAGCGTGACGAAGCCATCCTCATAAAGGCCACGCCGGCGGATGCCCGCAGGCGCTTCGCCGATCACGCCGACGATCGCGTCCACGGCATCGCTTTGCAGTGCTTCGAACAGTGATGTGCCCGGCGGCTGGATGTCGAGGTCGAGTGCGGGCGCCTCGGCGGCGAGATGGCTGAGCAGACGGGGAGCCAGCGCCGCAGCCTCGAGATCGGCCATAAGCAATCGCACGAGCCCCGTAGCGGCCGCCGGTTCGAATGGTCTTGTCTCCAGCATATCACTGATACCCGCCAGCATGCTGCGGAGCGTCGGGCGGATTTCCTCGGCACGGACGGTGAGGATGTAGCCGTTCCGCCCGTCGACCAGCAGCGCGTCTGCAAAGAGCGTGCGCAATCGGGCAAGCGCGCGGCTGACGGCAGGCTGGCTCATGCCGAGACGTCCGGCCGCTCGGGTCACGCTTCTTTCCTCGAGAAGCGCGTGCAGCGTCACCAGCAGGTTCAAATCAACTTGGCGTAAATCCACTTCATGCATGACGACTATATAACTCATGCATTGGACGCATGAAAAGCGGAGGTGTATCGAGTCCGCATCGAAAATGCCTACAGCCAGCGGGAAAGGATGAGTTCATGCATGTGGTTTTCGGAGCGAGTGGCAGGGCAGGCGGGGAAACGGCGCGTGCACTGATCGAGTGTGGCGAACTTGTGCGCGTCGCCGTGCGCCGCCCGGAACAGGGAGACCCGTGGAAGGCGCTCGGCGCGCAGGTTGCAGTCGCCGACCTCGGCGATGCGGATACAGTTACTGCCGCGCTGACCGGCGCGACGACCGCGTTCCTGCTCAACCCGCCGCCAATGGCCGGCGATCCCTTCGCACAAGCGGCAAAAACAGGCGCAGTGCTTGCCGAGGCGGTCCGGCGCGCGGGCCTGTCGAGGGCAGTCGTCCTGTCGTCGATCGGCGCGCAACACGCCTCAGGCTTTGGCGCCGTTTCCACATTGCACCGGCTGGAGACGGCGCTGACTGGAGTCGTTCCGGCGGCGACCTTCCTGCGATCCGGCTATTTCGCGGAGACCTGGACGGAGGCCGCCGATCCAGCGATAGCCGAAGGTATCCTGCCGACATTTCTCGATCCCGAGCAGAAGATCCCGATGGTGAGCACGATAGATGTCGGGTATGCGGCAGCCCGGCTCATGCGCGAAAACTGGACGGGAACGCGTATTGTTGAACTGTCCGGCCCCGAGGATTGGAGCGCGAGGGACGTGGCGGCCGCCTTTGCGGACGTTCTCGGTCACACCGTCCAGCCGACGCTCGTGCCGCCGGAGCGGCGTGCGGCGGTTCTGGCCGAGGCGGGGCTACCCACAGACGTCGCCGACGTACTGCTCGGCATGTATGACGGGATCACGAATGGCCGCTTCGTGCGCCAGGACGGCAACGAGCACTGGCGCGGAAAGATCTCGCTGACAACTGCGGTCGAGCGCATTGTTGCGAAGGTTCGTGCGGCTGGCTGAACGCGGGACAAAGGTATCGATGCGGACCGTGGTGATGGCCGGAAGGAGTTTCGGCCGCTAAGGTGGATCTATCGTCATAAAGACCACCTGCAAGCGAGGGCTCAGATCCAGTTCTGGTTTGAGGATCAACCTTGTTGCCCACGGTGGATTCGCCATAACGCCCCTCTCGAACGGGCGGGCGGTATGTCGTTGCGGGAAAAAGTGGCCAACGGTATGGTTCCACACAGGTCCACTGTCTCGGAAGTTCATGGAGCCAATTCTCGATTTTGCCATAGACCTTCCGGAGAAAGGTTCGCGCGAACTTTTGCGATCGCTGCACCGGCAATTGCGTGCCGCGATTGTTGACGGGCGGCTTCAAGCCGGGCTTCGGTTGCCGCCGACGCGTGCGCTGGCGAGGGGTCTCGGCATATCGCGCAACACAGCGATTGCCGCCTACGACATGCTTCTGAGTGAAGGCTACGTAGAGGGACGGAAGGGGGCGGGTACTTTTGTCGCCGATGTGCGCCCGCGGCTCGAGCCCCCGAAGGCTTCGCTGCGGGCCGACCCAGTCGCCGACAGGCGGCTGGCTCCCACTTGGCGCGGCTGGCGACCGCTCGCCGAAACGTGCAGCGGAGAAACCTATCGCTACGATTTTGTGGCCGGCATGCCCGATTCCGAATTTCCGTTCGACATCTGGCAGCGGCTTTCGACGCGGGCGTCGCGCCTCGTCGCCAGGAGCCCCGTCAAGGAACACGATCCGGCTGGCGAACCGCCGCTGCGCCGGGCTATTGCCAGCCACATCTCATTCGTTCGCGCGGTCGCATGCCAGCCGGACGACATTGTGGTGACGGCCGGCGCAAGGCAGGCGATCGATCTCATCGCACGCATTCTGGTGACGCCCGGCGAGACCGAGGTCGCTCTTGAGGATCCGGGATATGGACCGACACGCCGGTCGTTCGTGGCGGCGGGTGCGAAGATCCTCTCCGTCCCCGTGGATGAGGAAGGGCTCTTGGTGGAGCGGTTGCCGTCGAGCACGCGCGTCATCTGCGTGACGCCCTCGCACCAGTTCCCCCTCGGCGTCGCCATGTCGGCACGCCGACGCGCAGCACTGCTCGACTTCGCCGAGAGTTTCGGCGCCGTGATCGTCGAGGACGACTATGACAGCGAGTTTCGTCACGGCGGCATGCCCCTCGACGCGCTGCAGACGCTCGACCGCTCGGGCTCGGTCTTTTATGTCGGAACGTTCTCAAAGAGCATGTTCCCCGCGCTCAGGATGGGCTTCGTCGTCGTGCCGGAATGGGCGCGCTATGCGCTCACCCTCGCCAAGCAGATGAGTGACTGGCACAGCCCGCTCATCAATCAGCTCGCGCTCGCGGACTTCATCGCCGAAGGCCATCTGGCGCGCCACGTCCGCAAGATGCGCAGGGTCTATTCGGCAAGGCATGAGGCGCTGCGCGCTGCCCTGAGCAGCCATATCGGCGATCGTTTGCGCCCGTTCCGCGCCCATGCCGGTGTCCATCTCGCTGCCGAGTCGACTGTGCCCGGTGATGAACAGGCGATCGTTGCCAGGGCAGCGACCAGGCGCATAAGGCTCGAGGATATCGCGCGCTATGCCACGCGGGGCATCGTGCAGAAGGGCTTCGTATTCGGCTTCGGCAGGATCGAAGCGCAGGATATAGAGCCGGCAATCGCCGAGTTGTCGGGCATCGATTTCGACGGACGGCGGTAGTTCATAAGCGGGAGTGAGGCCAGGATATCTTGGCCTTTCCGGCCGTTCGCGCTGTGATGGTCAGGCACGGGACGGCCGCGGCGGCATAGACAGGGTCCGAACGATCCCCGCAGTCGCAAGAGGATTGCGAGCGCGAGGGCTGACAATCGATCCTGCGAACGACGGCTGAGCGGCGGGCGGGATTTTTCGGCGACCGCGTCACAATCTCGATTCCCGGATCGTCAAGGCCAGGGATGAAGCCCATTTCCGAAGGTGAAGGAGCGAGGGCGATGGTGTTCAAGAATCGAACGGCGCGATCACGCTTCACAGCAGGCTCAGGATCGGGCGACGAGGCATCATACATCCGCCTTTTCGAGGAGGCGCGCCCGCGGCTCCTCGGCATCGCCTACAGAATTCTCGGCTCGCGCGCGGAAGCGGAAGATGCCGTGCAGGACACATTCCTTCGCTGGCAGGCGGCCAACATCGAGA
This sequence comes from Nitratireductor sp. GCM10026969, assembly GCF_042660605.1. Classification (NCBI taxonomy): domain Bacteria; kingdom Pseudomonadati; phylum Pseudomonadota; class Alphaproteobacteria; order Hyphomicrobiales; family Phyllobacteriaceae; genus Nitratireductor; species Nitratireductor sp. GCM10026969. The sequence goes on along the minus strand of NZ_JBHSUM010000008.1, from coordinate 31,633 downwards.
GCATCGAATCTCCCGGTGCCTGGCTAACCACTGCCTGCACACGGCGCGCGATCGACATGCTGCGGGCCTCCTATCGCAGTCGGGTGGATTACGTGGGCACCTGGCTGCCCGAACCGGTCCAAACGTTCATTGACAGCGGCACGGTGGCGCAAATGGAGCTTTCGTCCTCCCTCTCGACCGCCTTTCTGCTGATGCTGGAGCGGCTGACGCCGAGGGAACGTGCTGCATATCTGCTCCACGAGATATTCGAGATGTCCTATGCGGACGTTGCCGCGTCGCTGGACATGAACGAGCCAGCCTGCCGAAAGCTCGTCTCCCGGGCCAAGTCGCGCATCGGGGACAACCAGGTGAGATACCAGCCGTCCGCGGAACGGCAGGAGGAACTTCTCGCCGCGTTCGAGGATGCAATTCGTACCGGACAGCCCGGCTCTCTTACAACGATGCTTGCCAGCGATGTGCGCCTGACCGCTGATGGCGGCGGCAAAGTGGCCACGGTCACCGAGATCCTCGAAGGTGACATGGTGCTGGCATTCCTCACGGAACGGCTGAGCGAGTGGTGGGTGGCCTATGACCGGAGCTTCACCGACCTCAACGGATCGCGAGGGCTTGTCCTGCGTGAGGGTGAAAGGATCGTCGCCACCGTGTCCTTCGCCTACGACGCGGCGGATCGCATCAAAGACATCTTCATCATGCGCAATCCCGACAAGCTGGACGGGCTCGGCGAGATCAGGATTCATTGACGCCAAAGCAAGTCTGGGCGGTGTGTCGCCACCTAGCGGCCCCTTCCTGGTTCAGGCATGGCCATTGCCGAATCGTTTGTCTGATTTGTTAAACCGCGTGCTGCGGCGCCAGGAACGAAAAAGCTCGAGGGCACGTCACAAACGCCTCTCCTCGAACGTCACGAGGGCATGGGCATGGAGCCCGGCCATCGGCGGCTAAACGCCGCAAAATTCGAGGAGATCATCATGAGCAAGAAAGCACTCTACATCAGGCACAAGGCGCAACCCGGCAAGCGTGAGGAGGTGAAGCGCATCTGGGAGAAGTATGCCCGCGCCTATATCGAGGACGCCGACGGGCAGATCGCCTATGTATACGGCTTCGATGACACCGACCCGGATGCGATCGTGGCCTATCAGTTCTACGACGGCGAGGCCGGGAAGGAGGATTTCGTCAAGCAGCCCTGGTATCCGGACTATGAGCGGGAGACGGCCGCACTGCTCGCCGGACCGTCGGAGTTCCGCACGATCACGCCGCAGTGGATCAAGGGCGGCGCCGCCTGAGATGTCACTCAAGCCCGGCGGCCTGCGGCGCTCCGCTCGCCGGGCTTCCCACATTGTCCTGGCCGTTGGAAGGGCAGATCCAAGAGTAATCGACAGCGTCTGTTCGCGTTACTGTCTGACCTCCCATGCACCCGCCGCAGCAGCACGTCTTGCATAGTCTGAAAAGTCGATCGGCTTGCGTCCGAGCGCTTCCTGCACGCCTTGCATGACCTCGACATTGCGGCCGTCGAGCACCACGGTGAAAAGCTCCACCAGCAGGTTCAGGATATCTTCGGGCGCGTAAGGCCGCATCTGCGCGATGAATTCGTCGACCGGAATCTGCCGATAGCGGATCGGCCGGCCCGCTGCCCTGGCGATCTCGTCGACGGCTTCGGCAAAGGTCAGCGCCCGCGGCCCCGTCACCTCGTAGAGCCGGTTCCTATGGCCGTCCTCGGTCAGGGCTGCGATCACGACATCGGCAATGTCGTCGGCATCGACAAAGGGTTCGGGGATCGGCTCGGCCGGCAGGGCGAGTTCTCCGGCCAGGATGCTGTCCCGGAACGCGCCCTCGGAGAAATTCTGGTTGAACCAGCTTGCCCGCACATTCGTCCAGGCAACACCGGAATCCTGCAGCGCCGCCTCGGCGCGCTGCGCCCCGGGCTCGCCGCGTCCGGACAGGAGCACGACATGCGCCAAACCCTCTTCGCGCGCGAGGCGGGAGAATTCGGCTATATCATCATCGGCGCCGTCCACCGCAAGGTCGGGCTGGTAAGTTACATAGGCCTTCGAGACGCCCTTGAGCGCGGGCGCCCACGTCTCGCGCCTGGTCCAGTCGAAGGGGATTGCGCCAGAGCGCGAAACGGGACGCGTGGCGAGACCGCGCTCTTTCAGCAGCGTGTTGACGCGGGCGCCGGTCTTGCCGCCACCGCCGACGATAAGGGTTGGCCTGTTGTCGGTCATTGTCTCCACCTGGTTTGGCTTATCACTGCCTTGCGCTGTTGGACGGACGAGCACGATCGTCAGACCGTGGGCGGGTGCCCGCGACATGGGGCGGATAACGCCAGCACGGCCATCGCGGAGCAGTCGATGGTGCCGCAAGCCTGCCTTATGCGCACTGGGCGCGGTGCTCCCCACCGAGGCGCTTTCCGACCTCCCGTCGGTAGCCTCGGGCAGTATCGTGACCTCCGGGACGGCTTCCGGACAGGTCCAAATCCAGTGAAGCTTGGGGAGCCAATTTTTCGGGGGAAGTTTCTCAGGACATCAATGGAGCCGGACTATGATGACAAGCGGCATGATAGCCTTCGCTGCATCACAAACTCCGGATCCGTAAACGACACCTTCTCGCGGTGTCCGCGAATCGGCAGCAGGGTAGGCGCCTTCCATGTCCCGGATTTCTATCTCATCTTCGCTTCGATGAAGCGCTACTGTTAGGCCGGAAGGGGCTCATTGGTGCTGACGCCGAACAGGCCTTCGGCAAAAGCGCTCCATCCGGCCACACGATTTGACAAGGATGTAATGGCCGTATTTATATCCAAAAAACCGATCTTTATCCCAATCAATGTTGACGTGTTTTCGCGATGAACGGCAAATTTATGGTCATCGACCCCAGCAAGGATTTCGCCAAGCTCAAGGGGCTGTCATCGCCGACGCGCCTGGACATTCTCCGACTGCTTCACGAGAACGGGCCGACGAACATCAACGTCATTGCCGAGCGGCTGACTCTTCCGCAATCGTCCGTCTCCTCGAACGTGCGAATCCTCGAAGAGGCTGGCCTTATCGAGACCGAGACCCGCAAAGGCCGCAAGGGCAATCAGAAGCTGTGCCGCGCCGTCTATGACGAATTCGTCATTATCTTCAACAAGGGCACCGAGAGCCAGGGGAACGATGCGATCGAGGTCTCGATGCCCCTCGGGCTCTACTCGAACTGCGAAGTTACCGGCCCCTGCGGCATCTGTTCGACTGAAGGCATCATCGGGTTGCTGGACGTGCCCGCGACCTTTCTCGATCCGGAGCGGATGAAAGCCTCTCTTCTCTGGTTCACCAGCGGTTTCGTCGAGTACCAGTTTCCCAACAATACGAGAATCACCCAGTCGCCTGTCGATGCAATCGAGTTCGTGATGGAGCTCAGCTCTGAAGTGCCGGGCACCAACGCCAACTGGCCGTCGGACATCACGGTCTCCGTCAACGGGCGGGAGCTGGGTGTGTGGACGTCTCCCGGCGATTTCGGCGACAAGCGCGGGACCCTGACACCTGGCTGGTGGAAGCTGAAAGGCTCGCAATACGGGATGCTGAAGAGCTGGACCGTCAACCACAGCGGCACCTATGTCGACGGCGTCAGGATATCGGACGTTACGCTGAACGAGATCGGCCTGAGCGACCATCATTCCATCCGCCTGCGGATCGAAGTGAAGCCGGATGCGCGCCATCCCGGTGGCGTGAACATCTTCGGTCGCGGTTTCGGCAACTACGATCAGGATATCGTCATGCGCATCCGTCCGCGCCACTGAAGCGGGCGGATGTGCCCCCATCGGCGTTGTTCCGGCGAAGGGTTGACCTCGCGGGGCATCGCGTCTTTAATATCAGAATTGCTATTCTATATCGGCTTTTTCGATACTGATGGGGAGGAGGAATGGAGGTCCGTGCTGCCGTCCATCGCGACTTCAGGATCGCGACCATCGATGACCGCCTGTATAGCGCGTTCATCGAGCACATGGGACGTGCCATCTATTCGGGCATCTACGAGCCCGGTCATCCGGAAGCCGATGCCAGCGGCTTCCGCAAGGACGTGCAGGCCCTCGTCCGCGACCTCGATATCCCCGCCATTCGCTATCCCGGCGGCAACTTCGTCTCCGCTTACCGTTGGGAGGACGGGATCGGTCCCGTTGAGGAGCGTCCCGTGCGCCTTGATCTTGCCTGGCGCTCGAAGGAGACGAACCGGGTCGGCATCAATGAGTTCGCTCAATGGGCACGCGAAGCCGGTATCGAGATGATGCTGGCGGTGAACCTGGGATCGCGCGGACTGGAGGATGCCCGCAATTTCGTGGAATACGTGAATCACCCGTCGGGCACCTACTGGTCCGATCTGCGCCGTGCACACGGGGTTGAGGAGCCCTACGGCGTCAGGATGTGGTGCCTCGGCAACGAAATGGACGGGCCGTGGCAGATTGGCCACAAGGAGGCGCGTGTGTACGGGCGGCTCGCCGACGAGACAGCCAAGGCGCTGCGGGCGATCACGCCCGGCGCCGAACTCGTCGTCTGCGGCAGCTCCAACGACGAGATGCCGACCTATCCGGATTGGGAACATCAGGTGCTCGAGGAGTGCTACGAGAATGTCGACTACATCTCGCTACACAAATATTTCGGCAACAACAGCCGGGACACGCTGAATTTCTTCGCCAAGATCGAGGAGACGGGCCGCTACATCCAGTCCGTCGCCGGCGTCATCGACTACGTCAAGGCCAAGAAGCGCGCCAAGAAGGACGTCTTCATCTGCTTCGACGAGTGGAACGTCTGGTACCACAAGCGTGCGGAGGACAAGGAGCGCATCAAACGGTGGAATTGGCCCGAGGCGCCTGAACTGCTCGAGGAGACCTACAATTTTGAGGACGCGCTCTTCGTGGCCGGACTGCTGAACGAGTTCATCCGCCGCAGCGACCGGGTGAAGATCGCCTGTATCGCGCAACTGGTGAACGTGATCGCGCCGATCCGGGCCGAGCGCGGGGGGGCGGCCTGGCGTCAGACGATCTACTGGCCTTACCAGATGGCAAGCCTTTATGGGCGCGGCGAGGCGCTCCGCGTCGCGGTGGACGGACCGACCTACGATTGTCGCGTCGCCGACGACGTGCCCTATCTTGATATCGCCGCGACCTACGATCGCGCGGCTGAGGTCGTCACGGTCTTTGCCGTGAACCGGCACCTTCACGAGCCGATCGACGTGAACGTGTCGCTGACCGGTTTCGACGGGCTCGGCCTCAGGATGCACAAGACCATGCAAGGCCATGACCTTTTGGAGACGAACGGCCCCGAAGCGCCGGACCGCATCAGCATGGTGCCCGGAGCGTCCGTCGCCGTAGAGGATGGCCATCTGCGCGGCAAGCTGCCCGCATTGTCCTACCATGTCGTCCGGCTGGATGTCGGGCGTCCCGGAGGGCGAAACGGCTGACTGAGCCTGGTCGAACGGGAGGTGACCGGCAGGGACCAGGTTGGAACTGGCGTAGAGGAGGAAAGCAATGACCAGCAAACACGTGAATGCCGTCGCAGCCACGGCCATCGCCACCGCCGTTTTGGCCGGTGGAACGGCGGTAGCGCCGGCACAGGAGCAGATCCGGATCGTCAGCCATCGGCAGCCGGCGCTCGAATACTACACCGGACAGATGCAGGCGGCGCTGCCTGACGGCCGAGTGACCGTCGAGCTGATGCCGATCGATCGCCAGATGGAACTCGCGTCCATCACCATGTCGTCGCAGTCGGACGCCATCGACGTCGTCTACCTGAACGACACGTCGCTCAAGCGCTTCGCGGCGAATGGCTGGCTCGAGCCGCTCGACGAGCTTTGGGAGGAGTACAAGGACGAGTACAATCTCGATGACTTTCCCGCCTCGGTGATCGATTCCGTCAGCTACGACGGGCACATCTACTCGATGCCGATCATGACCAACACGGAACTCTTTTTCTACCGCTCGGATCTCTTCGAGGAGGCCGGCATCGAGCCGCCGACGACCATGGAAGAGTACATGGCCGCCGCAGCCCAGCTCGATACACCAAGGCGGGCGGGCACGATCATGTCGCTGAAGCCCGTCGACGCGGCGCTGAACGAGGCACACTGGTATATCAATGCCATCGGCGACGGCTGGTTCGACGAGGAATGGCGGCCGATCTTCAACAACGAGGCGGGCGTCGAGGCCATCACCATGATGAAGGAGATGACGCAGTACGCACCGCGCGGCTTCACCTCGCACGCCAACGACGAGTCGACCATCAATCTGCAGCAGGGGCTTGCAGCCATGGGGCTGCAGTGGTTTACGCGCGCCGCGGCGATGGACAATCCCGAGCAATCACGCGTGGTCGGCCAGATCGACTGGGTGGCTCCTCCGGGCGGTGGGGCGCGGCTGGCCAATGACGGCTTCGCGATTTCCAAGTTCTCCTCCGCAGACAAGGAAGAGATGTTCCGCATGCTCGCCGAAGCGGCGAGCGAGGAAAGCATGCGCGAGGGCGCCCAGTACGCCATGCCGCCGCGCCTTTCGGTGCTCGAGGACGAGGAACTGGCGAAGCAGTACCGGTGGTACCCGGCGGCACGCAGGGCACTCGAAACAGGCAAAGCGTTTCCCGCCATGCCCGACTTCCTGGATGTCGGCGAGATCGTGACGCGGCACATCCTGCAGGCCGTCACCGGCGAGGTTGAAGTCAAGGCGGCGCTCGACCAGGCGGCCGCCGAAACGGAAGAGCTGCTTCGCTCGCGCGACTACTACAAGTGATCGACCGTCCAGCGGCCCGCGGCCTCTTCCGGCCGCGGACCCCGCCTTTCATCGATGGAATTGCACGATGGTGCGTTGGCAAAGAGGTCTGTGGCTCTTCTTCCTGCCCAGCTTTGGACTGCTTGCGGTGGTCCTGCTCTGGCCGCTCGCCTATGCCTTCTACCTGAGCTTCTTCGATTACTATCTCGGCTCCGACGAGCGGAGCTTCGTCGGCTTCGGCAATTACGTCGCGCTCCTGACCGAGGCGCGGCTCTGGGCGTCGATGTGGACGACGATCATCATCGCCTTCGGTTCCGTCGGGCTCGAATTCGTCGTCGGTTTCGCCCTGGCCCTCGGACTTTACCGGTTGCACGGAAGCGCCAAGGTGTTCTCGGTTCTTCTGTTCCTGCCCCACATCGTTACGCCGGTGGTCGCATCACTTTTCCTGAAGTGGATACTCGCTTCGAATTGGGGGTTGCTCGATGCAACGCTGCTGACCTTCAACATCACGCCGCCCGACTGGCTGGGCGATCCATTCTGGGCGAAGCTCAGCGTCATCTTCGCCGATGCCTGGATCTTCACGCCGCTCATCATGATGGTGCTCTATGCCGCGCTTCAGGGCCTCGACCATGCGCTGATCGAGGCGGCGCAGATCGATGGCGCAAGCAATTGGCGCATTCTGCGGCACATCATCATACCGGCCCTCGTTCCGGCGATCATTTTCACCATCTCCGTGCGGCTGATGGACGTCTTCCGCTTCTTCGACATCATCTACGTCCTCACCGGTGGCGGTCCGGGCACGGCGACCGAAACGATCACCATGTACACCTATCAGCTCGGCTTCAGGATGTTGCAGGTCGGCAAGGCGTCGGCGCTCGGCGTCATCACGCTCGTGGTGGTCGCCGTTCTGCTGCTCAGTTTCAACAAGCTCCTGAACCGCATCTACAGGGCGGGCGACATATGAGGAAGACGGACAATTTCGCACGGCGGCGCCGTGAGCGGCTTCTCGTGTTCATCGCCCTGAGCATCTTCACGATACTCAATCTGGTGCCGCTCCTGTGGGCCTTGCTGACGTCGCTCAAGGATCCGGCGGACGCCTTCACCATCCCGCCGACGCTGATCTTCGAACCAACGCTCGAATACCACCGGCAGGTATGGCTTGAGAACGACTTCGTCCGCTTTCTCATGAACAGCCTGATCGTATCGGCGGGAACGGTCCTGATATCCGTACCGGCCGGCAGTCTCGCCGCCTATGCGCTGTCGCGCATTCCTAGGCGCAGTGCCGGCCCGATACTGAGCACGCTCTTCACGATCCGCATGTTTCCACACATGCTTCTGGCGATCCCCTTCTTCGTGATGGGCAGCTATCTCCACATGATCGATACCTATCCGCTGCTCATCCTGGCTCTCGTCGCCATCAACCAGCCCTTCACGATCTGGCTGATGCACGGCTTCTTCCTGGAGATCCCGCGCGATCTGGACGAGGCGGCGGCGATCGACGGCTGCAGCAGCTGGCAGGCATTCCGGATCGTCATCCTGCCCCTGGCGCGGCCGGGCATGACGGTCGCCGCCCTGTTCAGTCTGCTGCTTTCCTACAACGAGTTTCTCTTCGCTCTCGTGCTGACCGGCGTCGATACCAAAACCCTGCCGGTGGCGATCGCCTCCTTCGGCGGTGAAGACATCACCTCCTGGTCCCTCTCGGCCGCCGGCGCCATCGGCATCATGCTTCCCATCGTCGTCATCATGCTGCTCCTGCAGCGCCATCTTGTGCGCGGCCTGACTGCCGGAGCGGTCAAGGGATGAGGACCGGCGCCGCCACACCACCCGCTCTCCGTTTGAAACGATACCGGACCCCTGACCGATGGCACCACTGAAAATCGATCACGCGATCAAGTCCTACGGCGCGGTGCGTATCCTCCATGGAATCGATGTCGAGATAGATGACGGCGAGTTCGTCGTCCTTGTCGGTCCTTCGGGCTGCGGCAAGTCGACACTTCTGCGCCTCATCGCCGGGCTGGAAGACATGACGGAGGGCGACATACTGATCGACGGCAGGGTCGTGACGCGCCTCCACCCGAAGGACCGTGACATCGCAATGGTCTTTCAGTCCTATGCCCTCTATCCGCATATGTCGGTCGCCGAGAACATGGGCTTCTCGCTTCGGATGCGTCAGGCGCGCAAGGAGGAGATCGACCGCAAGGTGCGCGAGGCCGCGGCGATCCTGGACCTGACGCCCCTGCTCGAGCGCTATCCGCGCCAGCTTTCCGGCGGCCAGCGCCAGCGCGTGGCGATGGGCCGCGCCATTGTGCGCGATCCCAAGGTTTTTCTTTTCGACGAGCCGCTTTCGAACCTGGACGCCAAGCTCCGGGTCCAGATGCGCAGCGAAATCCGCGAACTGCATAAGAAGCTGCGCACGACCACGGTTTACGTGACGCACGACCAGATCGAGGCAATGACCATGGCCGACAAGATCGTGGTAATGCGCGACGGCCATGTGGAGCAGATCGGCACGCCGCTCGACCTCTACGACGATCCGGCAAATGTCTTCGTTGCCGGCTTTCTCGGGTCGCCGGCGATGAACCTTCTGGAAGGCCGCGTGAGCGGCCACGATCCGCTGGCATTTCAATTGATGAATGGCGGCACGATTCGTTTGCCACGGGCGCTGCCCGTCGAAGCGGGCCGGACGGTCATCCTCGGCCTGCGCCCTGAAGACATCGTGCTTGCGACAGACGGCACAAAAGCGCGGGTGCAACTGGTCGAGCCAACCGGGGCGGACGTACAGGTCAACTTCGCCGTCGGCGGCAACACCGTTACCGCAGTCTTTCATGAGCGCCTCGACCTGGAGGAGGGCAGTGAGGTGGCGCTCGGCGTTCCGATGGAGAAGCTTCATATCTTCGATGCCGAGACGCAGCAGAAGCTTGCTTCGTGACCGGGTGCTATTCCGAAGAGCGGACCGCGGCTTTCCATGCGAGCGAGCAGTGTCTTGGCAAGCTCGCCTTACGGCTGACTGGTGGATGAAACGCCGCAGGCTCGACCGCACACCGGAAGCGCCGTCATCATTCACCCTTGCCGTGGTGCGGCATCATCATCGATCCGGCTGAAGCATCGCGGCCGACGCCCTTACGTTCGTTCGGGATGCACTCGGATCGGTAAATCAGATAGAGATCGAGGCCGACGCCGCCGATCAGGACAGCAAAGCCCAGCGCCTCGACGAACGGATTGTAGTTCCAGAACATGACGTAGGTGATCAGGGCAGCGCCGAGTCCGGTCGTCAGCAAGGGCCAGGGTTGCCGGTGACGCGGCAGGTTGAAGGCGGTGGCGATGACCGCCAGGACGGCGGCGCCGACAATGGTTGCCGCCCACGTGCCCTCGGGAAGCGCCAGGGCAATGCCCATCAGCGACAAAAGCCCCAAAAATGCGAGCGTGCCGTAGCAGGCGATGACCGAAGCCGCGGCCGCCAATGCTCCCCACAATCCCCGTCCACCGATCGCCACCTGCAGGCGCCGCGGGTGGAGGCGGCTCGCAACGCGTCTGACGATAGCCGGCGTCTTCGCTTCGACCGGCCGGCGCATGACGACATCGATCGAGCGTGCGCCGAGACCTGCGGCGATGCGGCGCGTGTCGGCGCTCGGACTTTCGGCGAAATAGTCTAATTCCGAGAGCACCTCCACATCGGCGAAGCCGGTCTCGCGGAAAAGCTCCAGATAATCCTCGTCGACCGACGCACCGACCACGCATTCGGCCCACAGCTTGGGGTCGCCACGCCCGCCGACCGGCACCGGCCTGCCGATGACGATGTCGGCAAGTTGCACGCGACCCTCGGGCTTCAGCACGCGGAAGATCTCGGCAAATGCCTTGCGCTTGTCGGGGACGAGATTGAGCGAGCCGTTCGAGGTGACCACGTCCACCGAATTGTCGGGCAGGGAAATGTGCTCGGCATCCGCCTCGATGGTCTCGACATTCTCGATCCCGCCCTCTTCCAGCGTTTCCGTTAAGCGGGCCAGCATGGCGGGCGTGATATCGAGCGCGTAGACCTTGCCGCTTTCCCCGACAAGCCGGCTGGCGATCAGCGTGTCGGTTCCCGAGCCCGAGCCGATGTCGAGCACCGTATCCCCCGGCCTTATGACGCCGGCGCGGAAGGGATAACCGACGCCGGCGAAGCGATCCACGACAGCCTGCGGGAGGCGGTCGAGTTCTTCTTCGGCATAGCCGAGGGCGCGCGCGGCCGGACGGCCGACGGGGAAATGGAAGCCCTGGTGCGGATCGTCCGCCACACTGCCATACATGGCTTGCACGGCCATTCTGATCTGTTCTTTCGAGAATCCCAGGATCGCAACCATATCGCCCTCCGGTTCTTCTTCGAGCCTCGGCGCCGTGTCCCTTGATGTGTTCAGTAGTGCTCGACAATCGCCCGGACGCGTCGGCGCAGGGATTCGGGCGCCTTTACCTTGCCGGTCTCGTTGACGCGCGCGCGCAGCTTCCGCTCGAACTCCGCCCGCGTGAAGCAGGCCCGGCAGGTTTCCATGTGGTGGGCAAGCGCCTCTTCGGTCTCCGCGTCCAACTCCCGGTCGAGATATTCGAGGAGCTTGTCGATCACCTCCTCGCAGCGCAGGTCCTGCGTCATCGGGAACCCCCTTTCGCATTGCAGGTCGCTATGCCCGCTTCGCCCGCCTGATGCCACAGGGCCGCCTGTAAAAGGCTGCGGCCGCGGGCGAGCCTGGAACGCACCGTGCCGACGGGTATATCGAGAGTCTCTGCCGTTTCGGCATAGCTGAGACCCCACAGCTCAACCATGATCACCACCAGCCGGAATTCCTCCGGAAGCTCTTCCACCGCGCTTTCGATGTCTTCGCGCAGGAGCTTGTCCAGAAGCTCCTGCTCCGGATTGCCCCACCAAAGGAGGAAGGGCTGATGTACTTTCTCGAACAGGGAAAAGCCGTCCTGCCCGCATTGCGTTTCGCGCGGCCGCGCCTGCCGCTTGCGGCGCTCGCTGATGAAGCCGTTGACGAGGATGCGGAAAACCCATTTCTCGAAAGCCTGCCGATCCTTGAGCTCGGGAAGCTTGGCCCAGGCCTTGGCGAGTGTCTCGGCGACCAGGTCCTCGGCATCGGTGCGGTTGCGCGTTAGCCGCAGGGCGGTTCCGTAGAGCCGGTCCAGAAGACGCTCCACTTCCGCCTCGAAGAAGGCTTGAGGCGGACACTCCGACTGCTTCTTACGGGCTTCGTTCATCGCTCCGTTGCCCAAGGCCGAGGCCGCCGCCGGTCTCGGCTGTTCCCGCCACTTTATGCCTTGGTGGCCGAATGCGATACGCTTTTCACGCCGCATTCCGGCTGGCCCAAGTGGACTGCTTCTTCTTCAGGATGGCGGGATCGGCCCGTTCCTCGCCAACCTGCCGCCGCGTGGCTGCTTCGCGTTCCCTGCTCAGAAGCTCAAGGTCGCGGCACCGGCCTTGATGCGCTCGTGCATGGGGCTTGCGCCTGTAACGATGACGCCGTCAATCAGGTCCTCCTCGGTGTAGCCGCGCGCCTTCACGCAAGGCGTGCAGGCCCACAGCGTGCCGCCGCGTTCGAGAAAGTCGCTGATGAGTGACGGAAGCGGCTCCAGCGGCTCCACATGGGTCATGTCGACCGCGCGCTTGCGCACCAGATCGACGGCGGCACTGGTCAGGAACACCGACACCTTGAGGCCGGCCGTCATCCCGCCATTGGCGATGGTGAAGGCGACGGACGAAAGCTCGTGGTCGGCGCCATGGGTCATCAGGATGACGAGTTCTTCGGTCGGATTGGCCATCGTTTTCCTCCTTGTGATCCTTGCTTGAAGTTGCGGTCTTTGCGTCTGTGGGGCGTTCCCGGGATTTCATTTTAAATACCGGCCTGGCTGAGGCCCGTCTTTGCGATCGGGGAAGCAAGGTTTGGCGATATCCGCATAGCGATCAGTGCCTGCCTTCGCGTGAGAAGGCCCGCAGGCGCGATGGGGGCAAAAATGCCGAGCCCGCGCTTGTTGGTTCTCCTGTCTTCCAGGACGCGCGGCGGTATGCGACGGGCTACCATCGCCGGCCCCAGATGTCCTGCGTGACCGCCTCGTACCAGCCTACGGCGTAGCGGGCCTCGGCACGGCGGAAAGCCGAATCGGCATCGGCGGGGCTCAGGCCCCCGGCGCCCGGCACTTCCGCGATCTCGCCGTCGGCCAACCTGTAGTGACCGGCCACAGAGACGCCGTAGTCGGGCGAAAGCAGGCTGTAGCAGGTGTTGGTCCAGACGGGCGGCGGCGGCGCACGACCATCGAGCATGGCGGCGATCGCCGCGGCGACCACCTTGCCCTGGGCACTGGCGGAGAAGCCGGACTTCGGCATGGGCGCGGCCACCGTGGCGTCGCCCACCACGTGAATGTCGGGGACGGCACGCGACTGGAAGGTCTCGGGCTCGATCGGCACCCAGCCGGACTCGTCCGTCACCCCGGCGCGCTCGGCGACCAGGCCGGCCTTCTGCGGCGGGACGACGTTGAGCACGTCGGCGCGGTGGCGGCCGCCGAACTCGGTCTCCACTTCGCGTCTTTCGGCGTCGACACGGATCACCCGGCCGTCGTCGGACTGGCCCACCCACTCGATCATGTCACCGTAGAGCTCTTTCCAGCCGGCGGTGAACAGGCCCTGCTTGGAGAAGGCGTTCTTGGCGTCGAGGATCAGGATCTTGGAGCGCGGCTTGGCGCGTTTGAAGTAGTTGGCGACGAGGCTCGCCCGCTCGTAGGGCCCGGGCGGGCAGCGGAAGGGATTGGATGGAGCGACCAGCACGAAAACACCGCCGTCTTCCATCGCCTCGAGCCGACGCCTGAGAAGGCGGGTTTGGGCACCGGCCTTCCAGGCATGCGGCGCCTCTTTGGCGGCTGCCTCGTCGTAGCCTTCGATGGCGTCCCAGCGCATGTCGATGCCGGGCGACAGCACCAGTTTGTCGTAGGCAAGTTCCGTGCCGCCGGCGAGCCGCACCCGATGCGCCGCGCCGTCGACGTCTCCTGCCATATCGTGGATCACTTCCACCCCGAGGGCGCGGAGTTCGTCGAAACCGTTGCCGATCGCGCCGAAGTCGCGCAAGCCTGCAAGATAGAGATTGGAGAACGGGCAGGTGTAGAAGCGCTCTGCCGGCTCCACCAGCGTGACGGCGATGCCGGGGTCGTGCTGCTTGAGATACTTCGACGTGGTGGCGCCGCCGAAGCCACCGCCGACGATGACCACCCGGCCGGCCTGGGCGCGGGCGACGCGGGGAAGGCCGAGCGAAGCAGCCGCGGCCGAGGCGGCGCCGATCAGGGACAGGGTCTCGCGTCGCGTCTTCATTGCTCTTCCTCCGCCGTCAGGTTCGCGAAGTAGCGCGCGAGCGCCTCGAGTTCGTCGTCGCTGTATCCGGCGGCGATGCGCGACATGATGGTGGCGTCGGGATCATCGCCTGCCTTGAAGGCAGAAAGCCTGGCCGCCAGCACCGCGCGGGGTGTGCCCGCCAGCGGCGGTATGGCGCCCGGTGAGCGGCCCTCGGTGCCATGGCAGCTTGCGCAGCCCGCCGCCAGCGCAGATACCGTGTCCCGGTCCGTGGCGGACGCGGGGAAGCCGCAGGCCAGGAGAAGACCGAGCCCCGCCGCCGATCGCCTTATGCACATGGGTCCCGTCTCCCTCACCTGCGCTGCGATCAACGCGCCTGTTGCAGCGTCGCTTCGAAGAGCTCGGCAAAGGCGGGCTTCCCCTTTTTTACCGCCGCCTCCAGATTGGGGTCGGGATTGAGTTCCGTCATGAAGTCCAGATCCAGTCTGGACATGCGTGACTGGCCGTCCTCCTCGTAGAAGGCGAGGTGGCCGCAGGGCATCATCGCCATGACATGCCAGCCCGCCGCCACGATGTCCGGGCCGAGCGGCGCGTAACAGATCTTGACCGCCGTCACCTTGCCGCCGGCCAGGCCGAACTCGGCCATGTAGAGCCAGTCGTCATGGGATTCGGCATGGTCGCGGATCGCGGCCACGGCCTCGTCCGGGCTCTGTGTAAGGTCGCTCACGATGAAGGGGCCGCTCTCCTGTGCCGTTGCCTGCCCCAGAGAAAGCGCCAGAGCGCCCGCTGCGGTCATGCCAAGAAGCCGTTTCACCTTCTTCTCCTCCTACTGGTTGTTGAAACCTGGTTCGCCGTGCGGTGCTGCCGCCGGGGCCTGTTTGCTGTCTCGGGGCATAGCTGCTTTGTCGAAGGTGTGTCTTGGCGTTTCGGGAAGGCAGGCTTCGCGATTTGTGCAGGGTACCTGAGTGCGGGCCGGGAACTTTTTCGACGGCGTTGCGTCCTTTGCCGCCAACAGCCGAACAAAGAGGAGGAGCAGGACATGACCGAAATCTTTGCCGCGCGCCCGTGCCAACCGGCAATGCGGCTGCCGGCAACCCACCGCTCTCCCGCACTATGGAACGGGACGATCGAGACCCGTTGCGACCGGCCGGAGGCGCTCTGGATCAGAGAGCGGACGCTCGCCGACGCCGTCGTGGCGGAGATCGAATCCCCACCCGTCACGGTGACGCAAGATGGCTCGGCCGGGGACAACCCCCACCGCTTCCATGTGGTTCTTCTGCTCAAAGGATACGGCATCTACCGCTGGGCGGGCGGCACTGCCACGCAGCGACCCGGCGACGTTATGCTGGTGGACATTGCCGAGCCGTCCCAAGTAGTCTCTCCGGTCGATTGCCGACTCCTGAGATGGAGCTTTCCCGAGGCGCTTATCGCGCCCTTCCTGCCGGTGCGCGATGTTTGCCCCGCGCTGCTTCTTCCCGCCGGCAAGGGGCTGATGAAGGTGGTCGCGGAGCACGCCTGGCAGCTTGCACGCGAAGCAGATCAGCTCGATCGCAGCGTCCAGCAAGGTCTGCTTACGCATCTGTGCGGCCTTGTCGGCCTCGCCATCGAAACGGAGAGAAAATCGCGCCCGGCCCGCCGCCACAACTACCGCGCTCATCAGCGCCAGAGGGTCCTCGCCTATATCGAGGCCCATCTGTGCGATCCGCATTGCACGGCGAAGCGCGCGGCGCACGATCTCGGGATGTCGACACGCTGGCTGTACTCGCTGCTCGAGGACATGGCGGATGGCTTTGCCGATCTCGTCGCCCGTCGCCGCCTGGAGAAGAGCCTGACGCTCCTCCAAGACCGGGCTTCGGATCACCTGTCGATCGCCGAGATCGCCTTTCTCTCGGGCTTCAACGACCTGTCGACCTTCTATCGCCGCTTCGGCGAGCACTACGGCATGACACCGGGAGAGGCACGGCGCCGGAAGTCGCTGCCGGCCGGTGATATGCCGCGGGTCGAAGGCTCGGGAACGTCGCAATTTCTGGATGCGGCCGAATGATCCCGGGCTGCGGGACTTGATGAACTTGGTAAACTGGCAATGGGTTCGATGCTGCTTTTCGCTGCGCAGACGCAGGAAAGCCAAAGCATCGACGATGCTCCGGCGCATGATCATTCGCCGGGCATAGGGAGGGTGCCAAGGTGGGTTTCGTGAAGAAGTCGGGGTTCACGCTGGTTGTCGAAGAGCAACGAGACCGCGCTTCAACCAGGCGAGAGCACTGTCTGAGAAAACTGGGCAGAAGCCGTCGAATCGCTCGCTGTGGAGCAGGTCCCTTCCAGCGCATGCTGCCGCCGTGAAGAGTGACGATGTTGCTCGTTCCGTCCATGATCAGTCGCCGAAGCGACTAAATGGTGATGCTTGTCAGGACAACGTACAGAAGCGTCCCGATCACACCCCCAGCTACTAGGATGAGCAGCCAAACGGTCGGGTCGGCATTCAGCCGGGAAAGATATCTCATGCTGCGGCATCCTTATGCGCGGCGGCGATCAATGGGAATCGAAAGCGGTCAGAAGTTCGGCCCCGCGCCGTACAGGAATTCCTGACCAACGGGGCGGCAACGTCGGCCGGCGTCAGGTGCTGCTGGTGATACTATTGCAAAGCATGACGCCCTCCTTCATGTCGGGGCAAGGGGTGCGATGGCCACCCTCAATCGGCAGTGCCCTGAATGAAACTGTCGACGATGCTGACTTTATCAGCATTCGCAAGGCGGCACGAGGATATTCGCTGCCTAAATAACGGTATAGGACTCGCTGTATTGTTTCCGCGCTAACGGAAAGTTTCGCACGCGACCGGGCGCGCGTTCCGTGCTCGACATCCGGTTGGCCTGAGCATCCGTGCACCATCGTCGCTGTCAGGAGGACGAACGGACACCCTGCTTCGCCGCCCTGCTTCGCCGTGGCTTCCCAGGCGCAGCGGGGGTGGTGGACGACTTGGCTTCGTTTTCCAGCCGCGCCTGGCGGAGCCTCGCGGTCTTGGCCTCGCGGCGTGCCGCTTCATCTCCGATGATCGCGCGCGCAGTGTGGTCCGTGATGTCGGCCTTGGTTTCGGCCTTGGACGGCTTGGGTTTGAACAGGTTGTCTTTGGTGGCGGAGCGACTCATGTCTTTGTCCTCGGTTCCGAAAAAGCAAAAAGGCCGGGCGAACCCGGCCTTTCCTATGCGCCTCGATAATCAGTGCCAGTACATCCGTGGTCAAAGACCAGAAGCGCGGTCTCGTTACGCAGCCTGAAGGTTTTCGGCCGCGCTCTTGCCGTTGCGATTGTCCTTGACGACGTCGAAGCCGAGCTTCTGGCCCTCGACGAGCGAGGTCATGCCGGCGCGCTCGACGGCCGAAATATGGACAAACACGTCCGGTTGGCCGTTACCCTGCTCGATAAAGCCGAAGCCCTTGGTCGCATTGAAGAACTTTACGGTTCCGGTATTCATGGCGATTTCCTTTCAATCGGTCATACAAAATTGCTTACCGTGCGGAATGCGCGGCAAACGGTTCAGATCGATTTTGAGAGAGGAAGATCGCAGATGGCGCGTTTCGCGCCAGAAACAAAGTTCGACAAGCAAGATCGATGTCCGGAATATAAGCTTGAAAGGTCATCAAAACAAGGTGCCCACGGAAATAAACTCGCATCCCCGAGGGGATCTGACGGGTTCACACCGTACTACCGGCATTTCCCGTTGCGGCGTGGATTCGTCGGCGATTCGAGGATCGTTCAGTTCGCAAACCAGCCGGCTGTCGATGCCGGCCGGGTTGTTTCACTGGAAGCCCCCTGAAAGCAGGATGTAGGCGAGGAGCACGATGGCACCGGTCACGGCCAGCCTCATGAGCATGCCTCCGAAATCATCGAGATTGATGTGGTCCGGAACATGCGTACTTGCCTTGCCTCTCCTTCGTGCCTCCCGCAGTCTTCGGCGAGTCAGTTTCCGCCCTTGCGGCGAGGCGCGTTGGTGTCCGCCGCGGGCTTGAGCTGGTTGGCGAACGAATTCTCAGGCTTTGGCGGGGCCTTCTCCTGCTTCGGTTTTCGCTGCTCGCGGTTGCTGCGTTTCTGTCCCTTGGCCATTGCCGAAAGTCCTTTCAATGAGGGTTGTGCCGTTCCCGGACGGCGGAAGGCCGGCGGCTTCGAGGGCATCCTGCGTCGCTACCCGTTCATGCCGTTCGTCGTCGCTGCGGATGCGGTATTGCGGAGAGTTGTCCCTCGGCGGGAGCGTTCCGGTGACGCGATAGAGTTCCACGGTTGTCGGTGAGACGCCGAACCGGGACTTCATCTGGACCATCTGTCCGATACGGAACAGATGGGTCGCCGTTTCCGGCGAGCGCTTTCGCGCATGGTTTTGGTGGGCTGAAGCAGTCATGCTTTCTCGCAGTCCTCGCCTGGTGCGGCTTGGCGTTCGTCGGGAACAACTGGATCGTCTGTAGTACCGCGACGGTTGCAGACGATGCGAATTGTTCGAATTCCGACGCGCACCGTCACGCGGCGCGTTTGTCTATCGAGGATCCGGAAGGAGATGGCGGGTCGGAGGCGTCTGACACCGCGGAAAAGCCATTTCGGCCAAATCAACGAATACTTCATACATCACGATTGCGTTCCAATTGAGGCCGGCCGCTTTGCGCCTTCGCTCGCACCGTTATTCCGGTATCGCGTCTGGCCCATTCTCCGGTCGGCCTCTGCACAGGTATGATCTCAATATCTTGTGATAGAGGGCGCGCCTTTCGTTGGACCGACATCCGCCCTGAGTTCGTTCATCGAGGCGGCAGGAAGCCTCTACAAAGGCTTTGCCCGCAGCCTGGATCGGCTTCGTACGGTTCTCCTCCATTGTTTCTACCCGGCGCTTCGGAGCCATTGTCCCCGAATTCAGATCCGTTGCATATCTGCATTGACATGCATCGCGTATGTGAGGCATCTCAGATACGAGGCGTATGTCAATTTATGCTGCCACCTGTGAAGTCCCGGATGCTGACGGTCAGGCGATCGGAATGCGGGACGGAGATATATAGAAGGACCATCACATGACACAGCGCGACGCTGTCTTCCCCGCGAACCGCCATGCGCTCTACGAGGCACATGGCTATTCGGCCGCAATCCGTTCGGGCGATCTGCTGTTCGTTTCCGGACAGGTCGGCAGCCGTGCCGACGGCACGCCGGAGCCGGACTTTGCCGCACAGGTTCGCCGGGCCTTCTCCAATCTGGAGGCGACCCTGGTGGCGGCCGGCTGCAGCTTCGACGACATCGTCGATGTGACAACCTTCCATACCGACCCCGAAAACCAGTTCGAGACCATTATGATGGTCAAGAACGAGATCTTTCCCCGGCCCCTTATCCGAACTGGACCGCAGTCGGTGTGAACTGGCTGGCTGGGTTCGACTTTGAAATCAAGGTGATCGCCCGTATCCCCGACAGGGAATCGCGCCGAAATGGCAGCGATCAAAGCGGCTGAACCGGGCAGGGCCGGCAGAACCGTCGGAGCGGGCGATTTGCCCTGATGACGGGGACGGCGGATTCGGGATCGGCGATTTTCGCGCGGCTTCCCGGCGTGGCCAGTCGCATCCTGACTACATCGTGATTCACGAGGCTCCCCGGGAGTATCGGGAATGTTTGGCCGACCTCGCAGCCTGCCGGTCCCGGAGATCGCTGGCACGATCGGCAGACCTGGCCGAGGGATGAAAGGCCTTACGCGCCGGTGCGCCCTTCCGTGCTGCGGCGCTTGCGGATCTCGTAGCCGAGATCGATCACCTGGCGCTCGCGCGGGCCGGGCGCGTCGATCGCCTCGACCAGCATTTCCACGGCCCGCCGTCCCATCTCGTTGCGGAAGGTGCGCACGCTGGTGACGGGTGGCTCGGCGGCCGCCATCATTTCGAAATCGTTGAAGCCGCAGATGCCGAGCCGCTCCGGCACGGCAATGCGGCGGCGCTGGGCCTCGAACAGAACGCCGAGCGCCAGGTCGTCATTGTTGCAGAAGACTGCGTCCGCCTCTGGCGCCTGGCCGATCAGTTCCCCGAAGAGCTGCGCCCCGAGGCTGACAGAGGAGGAGGTGGCGGTGGTGATGACCCGCTTTTCTGAGAAGAGCCCCACCTCGGCCGCCGCATCGCGGAAACCGCGAAAGCGCCGCTGCGAGCGGGGGTCCATGCGGGCCCCGACGAAGGCGGGCTTGCGGTAGCCCTGCTCAGCCATATGCCGGGTTGCCATGCGAGCCGCCTCGTAATGGGAGAACCCTATCATGAGGTCAATCGGGTTCTCATTGATCTCCATGATCTGCACCACCGGGCAGGGAGCGGCCTCGAGCATCTGCTGCGACGTCTCGGATTGATCGATGCCGGTGACGATCAGGCCGGCCGGCTTCTGGCGCAAGAAGAGACGAAGCAGATTTTCCTCTTTGAGCGCCGAATAGCGCGTGTTGCCGAGCTGGATGTAGAACGGAGTCTCCTCGATCGCCGTGTACATGCCGAGGAGCACGTCGGAGAAGACATTGTTGGTGACGGAGGGGATGACGACACCGATGACATCGGTGCGGCTGGAGGCGAGCGCCCGCGCGGCGGGGTCGGGCACATAGCCGAGATCGGCGATAGCGGCGGCGATCTCCTCGCGCAGCCGGACCGAGACTTTATCCGGTGTGCGCAAGGCGCGGGAGACAGTGATTGCGCTAACACCCACGCGAACGGCGACATCCGACAGCGTCACCTTCTTGAATTCGCTTGCCAATTGGCAATCCTCCTGCGGCAGTCACAGTGAATTTAAAGGAGAAGCTTGACAGATGCTAGCGCTAACAGTAGGTGACAGCGCTAACATTCATGTCCGTCCGGACCACGCGCATCGGGAGGAGGGTGTGTCGAAGCAATGCAGGAATGTGCTGGTAATGGGCGTGTGCGGCGTCGGCAAGTCGACCATCGCGCGCCAGCTCGCCGAGTCCTGTGACGGTCGCTTCGTGGAAGGCGACGGCTTTCACTCCCCCGAAAATGTTCGCGCCATGTCGAGCGGGGTGCCGCTGACGGATGCGCAGCGATGGGACTGGCTCGGCGCCATCTGCAGCGAGGTCGAGCGGCTCAATGCCGGCGACCCGCGGCCCGCCTTCATCGCCTGCTCGGCGCTCAAGAAGCCCTACCGTGCGCTGCTTTCCCAGCGGGTCGGGCCGATTGCCGTAATCCATCTCGACGGTGAGCCGACGCTCATCCGCCACCGGCTCGCCGCGCGCAGCGACCACTTCATGCCGCCCAGCCTGCTTGAAAGCCAGCTCAGCGACCTGCAGGCACCCGACGAAGAGGAAGGCTTTCCTCTTCTGCGCCTCGATGTTGCGGACAGTGTCGGGGTGGTCGTGCAAGCGGCTTCCGGGTTCTGCCGGCGTCACGTTGCCAACGTCGGCAGTAACGGGCAAGGTCCGGACTCTGCGGGCAACGAAAAGCAAAGAATCTGAAATCGGAGGAAATGCACAATGAGACCCTTCCTGAAACTTACCTGCGCGGCGGCCGCCGTGTTTGCCTTTTCGGGCGCTGCCACGGCCCAGGAATACAGCTTCACATTCCAGTCCAGCGATCCGGCCGGCAATCCGAACTTCGAATTGCAGCAGACCTGGGTCGAAGCGATCGCCGAGAGGACGGACGGCGACGTGAAGATCGAGCTTCTGCCCGTTGGTTCGGTGGTGGAGCACAACGAGACGCAGGACGCGATCGCCGCCGGCATTCTCGATGGCCACATCACCGACACGTCCTATTTCGCCGGCAAGGATCCCGCCTTCGGTCTGATCGCCAACCCGGTCGGCGCCTGGTCGGCCCCGCAGCAGATGTTCGACTTCATGTCGGAAGGCGGCGGCAATGAATTGATGAACGAGCTGCTGGAGCCCTATGGCCTGCACTTCATCGGCGCCACCACGCCGGGGCTGGAGGCCTTCGTCTCGAAGGTGCCGCTCGAAGGCGTGGACGATCTTCAGGGCCTGAAGATGCGTGCGCCGGAAGGGCTGGTACAGCAGGTGTTCGCGGCGGCGGGCGCGACGCCTGTGAACCTGCCGGGCTCGGAGGTCTTCACCTCGCTCGACAAGGGGGTGATCGATGCGGCCGACTACTCCGTCTTCTCGACCAACCAGGCGCAGGGGCTGAACGACGTCGCCCCTCATCCGGTCTATCCCGGCTTCCACTCGATGCCGCTGGTCGAGGTCTCCATGAACAAGGAGAAGTGGGACGCCCTGCCGGACGACATCAAGACCGCCTTCGAGGAGACCGTAGCCGAATTCGCGCAGCGCCAAGTAAAGGCGCTCGCCGAGAACGATGCCGAGGCGGTCGCGGCCGCCAAGGAAAGCGGCGAGATCACCGTCCACGACTGGTCGGAGGAGGAGCGCGCCGAGTTCCGCAAGATCGCGCAGGGCGAGTGGGAGAAGGTCGCCGCCAAGTCCGAAAAAGCCCAGAAGGTCTACGACCAGCTGACGACCTATCTCCAGGAGAAGGGCCTGGTGGACTGACAGGCAGGACGGCGGCGGGACGGGCCCGCCGCCGCCCGCACGTTCGGGAGGAAGCATGCAGGATGGAGACAGCCATCGTGTGGAGGCGACGGTCGAGACGGACCGCCACCGCGCCATAGAGGAGGCCGGCTGGCTCGGCCGGCTGGTGGACCGGGGCGGCATCATCTTCGCCGTCGGCATCGTCCTCGCCATGCTGATCCTGATCCAGGAAGTGATCCTGCGCTATGTCTTCAACGCCCCGACCATCTGGGCACATGAGACGACGGTTTTCCTGACGGCGACGGCCTTCGTCTATGGCGGGCTCTATTGCACGGCGCGTGATACGCATATCCGCGTCGTTCTGCTCTACGACCTGGCGCAGGGACGCGCGCGGCGCGTGCTCGACGCGGTGATCTCCCTTATCTGCATGGTGTCGAGCGGCTTCTTCGCCTGGGCGGCTTGGCTGATGGTGCGGCGCGCCATCTTCCGCCCCGACGGCTCGATCCATTTCGAGACCTCGGGCAGCGCCTGGGATCCAGCTTATCCGGCCTATCTCAAACTGTTCCTGCTCTTCATCCTGGGGCTGATGGCGCTGCAGTTCCTCATCCTCGCCGTCAACCATTTGCGCGCTGTCTTCCGCGGCGGGGATTCCGCCTGATGGAAGGCCTCGGCTTCCTGTTCGACCTGAAGTCGCTCGGCATCGAATATGGCACCCTCGCCATGTTCGCGCTTTTGTTCGGTCTGCTGCTGGTCGGCATTCCACTCGCCTATGTGACGCTGCTGGTGGCGCTGATCTTCGCCATCGGCTGGTTCGGCCCCGCCGCGGTGCCGCTGATAACGAGCCGCGTCTATTCCTTCGTCTCATCCTTCGTCTTCGTGTCGGTGCCGATGTTCGTGCTGATGGCGGCGCTGCTCGACCGCTCCGGTATCGCGCGCGACCTGTTCGACGCCATGAAGCTGATCGGCGGGCGCGTGCGCGGCGCCGTGGCCGTGCAGACCATCTTCGTGGCCGTCATTCTGGCCGCCATGAGCGGCATCATCGGCGGGGAAATCGTGCTTCTCGGCCTGCTCGCCCTGCCGCAGATGCTGCGCCTCGGTTACGACCGCAACCTCGCCATCGGCGTGATCTGCGCGGGCGGCTCACTCGGCACCATGATCCCGCCCTCGATCGTGCTGATCATCTACGGCCTGACAGCCAACGTCTCGATCGGCGACCTCTTCACGGCGGCCTTCATCCCCGGCTTCATGCTGGCCGGCTTCTACGTCACCTATGTGCTGGTGCGTTGCTGGCTGAAGCCTTCGCTCGCACCGACGCCGGAGCCCGATCCGCGGCCGCTTTCGGAGAAGCTGACGCTGCTCAAGGGCATCATCCTGCCGATTATGGTCGTCATCTTCGTGCTGGGATCGATCTATGGCGGCATCGCCTCGGTGACGGAGGCCTCCGCGGTCGGCGTGGCCGGCGTTCTCCTGTCGACCGTGATCCGCGGCGAGTTCTCGCTGAAGATGCTGAAGGGGGCGGCGCTTCAGACACTGTCGACCTGTGGCATGATCGTGTGGATCGGCATCGGCGCCAGCGCTCTTGTCGGCGTCTTCAACCTGATGGGCGGCATCGACTTCGTTTCCGGTCTGCTTACCGGCGTCTCGGAAAACCCGACCGTTATCCTCCTGGTCATGATGGCGATCCTGTTCCTGCTCGGTATGTTCCTCGACTGGGTGGGGATCGCGCTGCTCACAATGCCGATCTTCGTGCCCGTGGTGGTGGAACTGGGGTACGATCCGGTATGGTTCGGCGTGCTCTTTGCCATGAACATGCAGGTATCCTTTCTCACGCCGCCCTTCGGGCCCGCTGCCTTCTACCTGAAGAGCGTGGCACCGAAGGAGATCTCGCTCGGCAATATCTTCCAGGCGCTGGTGCCTTTTATCTGTCTGCAGATTCTGGCTGTCGGACTGTTGATCGCCTTCCCTGGGATAACAGGCAGATAGGAAACGCGCTAACGGACTTGCCCACCGTCTCGGAACCGGAGCGGCTCGACCATCGGCCGCGTCGCCGGCGCACATGGGGTTCTGGGCGTGCGTCAGCGAAATTCCACGCAGCCGTCGAGCTGGCGATGCGCGCCGCATGGTCGATAGCGTTCAAATCTTTCGACAAAGGAGGAGTGGCTGGTGGTGCCGTACACATGCACTGCGCCCGCAAAGTCTACGCTCCGTCAGCTCGAACGGCGCTGCTGTCCATAGCGTGGTATCTCGTCTCGCTATAGGCTGGAGTGCAAATGATTATTGGATTTGATGCCTTGTGAGCGCTAACGCTCTGAACATTACGAGGAGGAGAAGACGAAAGATGGACGGGGCGACCGGTCGGAACACGACAACCGTGCAGAGATCGTCGGCGGATACGCTATTACGGGTCCTGGCCGAGGCGGGAATCGACTATCTCTTCGTCAACGGCGGCACCGATTTCCCCCCGATCGTGGAAGCCTACTGCCGGGCCGAGGCCGAGGGCTGGGACGTTCCCAAGCCCATCGTCGTCCCGCACGAAAACACGGCCGTCGCCATGGCCCATGGCGTCTATCTGGCGACCGGGCGGATGCAGGCGGTCATGGTCCACGTGAACGTGGGCACCGCCAATGCGATCAACGCCGTGCTCGACGCCAGCCGAGAACAGATCCCGATTCTGCTGATGGCCGGGCGCTCACCCTATTCGGAAAAGGGGCGGCACGGTACCAGGACGCGCTATATCCACTGGGCGCAGGAGATGTACGACCAGGCCGGCATGATCCGCGAGGCGGTGAAGTGGGACTACGAGTTGCACCTGCCCGAGCAGATGTCGGACGTGGTCAGCCGGGCGCTGGAAGTGGCGCAGAGCGGGCCGAAGGGCCCCGTCTACCTGACCTTGCCACGCGACGTCCTGGCCGGCACCGACACCCGCGCCGAACCCGCCCGCGCCATCGCCCCGGTCGAACCCGCACCCGCCGATCCGGCGAAGGTCGCAAGGGTGGCCCGAATGATCGCCGAGGCGGAGCGCCCGGTGATCGTCACCGCGAACGCTGGCCGCGATGCGGAGGCCTTCGATCTGCTTTCCGACATCGCCGAGACCCATGTCCTTCCGGTGACGAGCTACCATCAGCGCTTCACCTCGATTGCCTCGAACCACCCGTTCGAGGCCGGTCACGACCCGATGCCGTGGGTGAAGCAGGCCGATCTGGTGCTGGTGCTCGACTGCGACGTGCCGTGGGTGCCCGCGATCGCCGAACCGCCCGAGAGCGCGAAAATCGTGCATGTGGGCGAAGACCCGATCTTTTCCCGATACCCGATGCGGAGCTTCCGCGCGGACGTCACGCTGGCGACCACGCCTGCCCTGTTTCTCAAGGCGTTGCGTGCTGAACTTGGTGCTGCTTCTCCGGCGGCGCAGGCGCGGCGTGAAGACATTGTTTCCCGCATCGCGGCTGACAAGGCCAGGCTGGCGGCAGCGGCCGAGGACGAGGCTGTCATGACTCCGGAGCTGATCAGCCGGGTCATCGGTGAGGTCGCCGGACCCGAGGCCGTGATCGTCAATGAATACCCGCTGCGCGTGGAGCACTGCGCGCGGACCCGGCCCGGTACCTATTTCGGTCTTTCTCCCGCCGGAGGACTCGGCTGGGGCTTCGGCGCGGCTCTCGGCATCAAGCTGGCCGCGCCGGAGCGGGATGTGATCTGCACCATGGGTGACGGCGCCTATATCTTCACCAACCCCACAGCCAGTCACTGGGTCGCCCAGGCCCAGGGCCTGCCGGTTCTGACGGTCATCTTCAACAACGCGCTGCACGGCGCGGTGCGGAATTCGACCAACGCGATGTATCCCGATGGCTATTCGGCCCGCTCGAAGGGGCGGATGCTGGCCGACCTCTCGCCCAGCGTCGATTTCGAGTCGATGGCGGGTGCGAAGGGCAGGGGGTTCCGCGTCTCCGATCCGGCCGAACTGCGACCCGTCCTGCAACAGGCTCTGGACACCGTGCACGGCGGCGAGCAGGCGCTTGTGAACATCCTCTGCGACTACTGAGGCGGGCGGCATGGCGGCGAAGAGCGCATGGGGTCCCGGCTCGAAGAGCGGGCGTACGGCGCGGCTGACCTGTGCCGCGCCGACCTATGAATTCCTCGAGAAACGCGCCCGGCGCCGGGTGCCGGGCTTCGCCTTCGACTTCGTCCAGGGCGGAACCGGTGCCGATTGGGGCGCAGACGAGAACCGGCGGGCACTCGACGCGGTCCAGATCGTGCCGCGCTATGGCAAGCTGGAGAAGGTCGAAACAGGCGTGGAGATCTACGGGCGGCGCTATGACGTGCCGATCGGGATCGCGCCCACGGGAATGGACGCGCTGATCTGGCCCGGCTCCACCATGGCGCTGGCGAAGGCCGCGGCCCACGGCAACATCCCCTACATCGCCGGCACGCTCGCCAATTCCACGCTTGAGGAGGTGGCCGAGGTGGCGGGCGGCAACACCTGGCTGCAACTCTACGGCTTTCCGCGCGAGGACCACCGCGTGACCTTCGATCTGATCGCGCGGGCAAAGGCGGCGGGCGTTTCGGCCATCGTCGCCACGCTGGACGCGCCGGTGCGCGCCAAGCGCCCGCGCGATCTCTACAACCGCCTGGTGGTGCCCTTCCGCCCCACGCCGCGCACGGTGTGGCAGGTGGCCACCGCGCCGCACTGGGCGCTGGCGCTGCTGCGCAACGGGATGCCGAGATTCGCCAATATCGAACGCTACGTCGAGGGGCGCCCGACACTCGACAACGTGGCCGGTTTCGTCCAGCGCGAGCTGAAGGGTACCTTCAGCTGGGAGGAGATTGCCCGGATGCGCCGCGAATGGGACGGCGCGCTGCTGGTCAAGGGCGTGCTGCACCCCGACGACGCGGATGAGGCAGTGAAGGCTGGGGCGGACGGGATCCTCGTATCGAACCACGGCGGGCGCCAGTCGGACGCCGCGCCAAGCCCGGTGGATGTGCTGCCCGGCATTCGCGACCGCGTCGGTGGACGGGCCGACCTGTTCCTCGACAGCGGTGTGCGCAGCGGGCTCGACGCGGTGCGCGCGATGGCGCTCGGCGCGCGGGCGGTGTTCTGCGGTCGGGCCTATCTCTACGCGCTGGCCGCGCTCGGCGACGAAGGGGCTAAGCATTTCGCCGATCTGATCCGCGAGGAATTCGCCGTGGCCATGGCCCAGTCCGGCGCGTGGTCGCCAGCGAGGCTGGGCAATGTTACCTTCCGGCATCCGGGCGCATTCGACTTCGGAGCCTGAGGCGATGGCACCGCACCCTTTCTGGACATTTTCGCTGGACCGCTACGGGCGGGATGGCGTGGCGCCGCTGTGCCTCGAACTGCAGGAGCGGCATTGGGCGGATGTGAACCTCGTCCTCTTCGCGCTGTGGCTGGGGCGGGACGGACGCGGGCTGGATGCCGAGGGTGCCGCGCGCGCGGCCGAGGCGGTAGCCGAGTGGCATCTTCACGTCGTGCGCCCGATGCGCGGCGTGCGCCGCTGGCTCAAGAATCGCGCGATCGAGGATCGTGCCGCCCGCGACCGTCTGCGCGCCGCTGTTCAGAAATACGAGATCGAGGCGGAACGGATGGAGCAGGATATGCTTTTCGCGCTGGCGCCCATGGTTGCCGCAGATCTTCCCGACGCTACCGACCCCGCCACAACCATGGCCCGCAACGCCGCGCACTTCTGCACGCCCCGGGGCGATAGCGCGCCGGAGGCTACGCTGGCGAGGCTCGCCACGCTCTGTCTTTAAGAACCCTCGCTGTCCTTCCAGCGCCGCACCGTTCCGCTGTCTATGCCGAACTGGTCCAGCACGCGGCCGAGTGTGTGGTCCACCATCTCTTCGAGCGAGGCGGGCCTGGCGTAGAAGGCCGGCACCGGCGGCGCGATGATCGCGCCGATTTCGGCCAGTGTGGTCAGGGTCCGCAGGTGACCCAGGTGCAGCGGCGTCTCGCGCACCATCAGAACCAGCTTGCGCCGTTCCTTCAGCACCACATCGGCGGCCCGCGTAAGCAGGGTGGAGGTCACGCCCGTGGCGATCTCCGAGGCCGAGCGGATCGAGCAGGGCGCCACGATCATGCCCATGGTGCGGAACGACCCGCTGGAGATCGCCGCGCCGATGTCCTCCGGCTTGTAGCAGACGTCGGCTAGCTCGCTGATCCGCGCGATCTTGTGACGGGCCTCGCAGGCGACCGTCACCTCTGCCGAGCGCGACATGACAAGATGGGTCTCCACCTCCACCTCGCGCAGCAATTGAAGCAGCCGGATGCCGTAAATCACTCCGGACGCGCCGGAGATGCCCACGATCAGACGTGCGGGGCCTTGCGCCATCGCGGTCTTCCTTTCTTGACTTCCGCTATCTTGCGGGACGACGCGTTATCGCGGCAACTAACTATGCCCTATCCAGCCAATAACAGCGCATTATACCTTGGCGCTCGTGTCGGCGGCGGATCAGACTTCCGACAGGCCGTTCTCGTCGCGAAGCTGGCGCTCCACGTCGAAGGAATATTCGATCATGTCCTCGCGGATCTCGGCGATCAGCGCCTCGGCGGCGGCGCTCAGAGGGCGCGCAGGGTTCGAGACATAGACCAGCCGCCGGGGGATGTCGGGCGTGATCGGATAGGCCTTGAGGTGCCCCTGCCGCAGCGCGCGAAAGACGGCGATGGGGGGAAGGATGGTGAAATAGTCGGTGGCGCGCACGAAATCTTCGATCAGCTTCAATTCGTCGAACTCCATCCGCGGTGTCAGCGCGATGTTCTGCTCGGCCGCGGCGCGGTCCATGATCAGCCGCAGGCCGTGGCGCTGCGAGGGGATGACCAGCTTCAACTCGTTAATCCGCTCCAGGCTGACCGGTCCGTCGAATTCCATCCCGGTGTCGGAGGAGGCAATCAGGCACAGATCCTCGGTGACGATGTCGACCATGCGTGGGTCGCGCAAATGCGGCGGCGCATTCACCACGATCAGGTCGAGGCGCGAGGTGCGCAGCATCTCCTGCAGGTCGGTGGTGTAACCCCCGGTCGCCTTCACGCGCACCTCGGGATATTTCAGGACGAATTTTTGCAGCGTTTCGCCAAGTGCCTTGTTCGCGACCGACGCGACAACGCCGATCGAAACGGTGCCGCGGATCTGCTGCTGGTCGCCCGACAACGCCTGGCTGGCGGTTTCGAGGTCTCGGATAATGCCGGAAAAGCGCGTATAGGCCTCTTCGCCTTCACGGGTGGGGAGCATGCCCTTGGGGGTGCGGCTGAACAGGGGGCGCCCGATTTCCTCCTCGAGTTTCGAGATCTGCTGGCTGAGCGCCGGCTGGACGACGTTGAGCCGCCTTGCGGCGCTGGTCAGCGAGCCTTCCTCGTACACGGCGAGGAAGTACTTCAACTGTCTGAATTCCAAGGCAGACCTCCAGCTTAAATCCGGTCATGTCGCATTCTATCACGCGTTGTTATTCCTTCAATCAGTCATCATTAATAGAATTGATTGCCGCCTTCCCTTAGCGTCCAGGAGGATCAGGAGGAGGCGAATGAACGAGGGCGGCAACGCGCCAATCGCACCAGGCGACGACTCCCGGCGGCGTGACATGGATCTGCGGGGCTGGCTGCGGCGCATGGAAGACACCGGCCGGCTGGCGATCGCCAAACCGGGTGCTTCGCTGCGATTTGCGGTGGCTGGTCTGGCGAACCGTCACGACGGTCGGCAGGCACTGGTTGCTCCTGCGCCTGAAGGGCATCCCGACGGCATCGTCGTTTCGGGCCTGCTGTCACGGCGGGAATGGATGGCCGAAGCGCTGGGCATCGCGCCCCAGGACCTGTTGGCCGAGTTCCAGGCCGCCATTCGTTCGCCCGTTGCCGTACGCGAAGTGGCCGATGCACCGTGCCAGGCAGTGATCCACGAGGACGTGGACCTGACGCGTCTTCTGCCGATCCCGACCCACAACGAACACGACAGCGGTGCCTATATAACCGCGGGCCTCGTGATCTGCCGCAACCCGGAGACCGGGGTGCAGAACGTCTCGATCCACCGGCTCCAGATTTCCGGCCCGCGCGAAATGGGCGCCCTGCTGCTGCCGCGCCATACACTGAGCTTCTTCACCGAGGCGGAGGAGAGGGGCGAGGATCTGGAGGTCGCGGTGGTGATCGGTGCCTCGCCCGCCTGCCTCCTGGCTTCGCAGGCCATCGTGCCGATCGATTTCGACGAACTGACGATCGCCGGCGCACTCGGCGGCGCGGGTGTCGAGGTCGCGCGCTGCCGCACGGTCAACCTGCTGGTCCCGGCGCAAAGCGAGATCGTCATCGAGGGCCGCTTCCGCGCCGGCCTGCGCAAGCCCGAAGGTCCGTTCGGAGAGTTCCCGCAATATTACGGTGAGCGCGCCGACCGGCACGTCCTGGAAGTCGATTGCGTCACGACGCGTCGGAACCCGATGCTGCACACCATCGTCGGAGGTGCGCTCGAACATCTGATCCTGGGCGCCATTCCGCGCGAGGCGACGATCCTGAATTCCCTGCGCGACAACTTCCCCAATGTGCAGGACGTGCATCTCGCCCCCGGCGGGACCTGCCGCTACCACCTCTACATCAAGATGAAGCCGCGCCAGGCCGGCGAAGCGAAAAACGTCATCATGGGCGCCTTCGCCGCGCATTACGACATCAAGCACGTCGTGGTGGTGGACGAGGACGTGGACATCCACGACGCCGAGATGGTCGAGTGGGCCGTCGCCACGCGCTTCCAGGCCGACCGCGACCTCGTGGTGGTGTCCGGGGTGCAGGGCTCGAAGCTCGACCCCTCTACCGACAATGGCTACGGGGCGAAGATGGGCCTTGATGCGACGGTGCCGGCCGATGTGCCGCCGTTCCGGTTCACCCGTATCCGCGTCCCGGGCGAGGCGGAGATCGACCTCAACGCGGCCGTCGCGCAGGGAATGACCCTGGCCCAGGTGCTGGGCGAGGGCGCGTGATGGCACAGGCGCAGGTCCAGATTCTGCAAGACGCACCCGCCGACGCGCTCGCCATCGACGAGGTGCGGGCGTACCCGGTCTCCGTACCGCTGCCCGAACATGCCCGGGTCATGCTCGGCGTGGGCACGACGGTCAAGCGCGACGCCGTGATCGTGCGGGTGCGGACGAAGGGCGGGTTGACCGGTTGGGGCGAGGCGCACC